>LXTK01000193.1 GCA_001643475.1 Proteobacteria bacterium SPGG2
CGGTTGGCTTCGAATTATTTCCTTACGAGGCCGATGGTAAGACGTTGCATGCCGTAGATTTCTTTACTGGTTTCGGGCATGAGGCACTG
Organism: Proteobacteria bacterium SPGG2; assembly: GCA_001643475.1. Lineage (GTDB taxonomy): Bacteria > Pseudomonadota > Gammaproteobacteria > Acidiferrobacterales > SPGG2 > SPGG2. Next base: position 90 of record LXTK01000193.1, read on the forward strand.
ATCGCCGTTTGCGCCCTCATGATCGCTGGCCAAGGGATTGTTCGAGCAGGTGCGCTAGAACCGGTTGGGCGATATCTCGCACGTCTTTGGAAGTCCAGCCCCGCCTTATCATTGTTGCTGACCTTAGTTGTCGGGGCCGGCCTGAGCGCTTTTGTAAACAACACGCCGGTTGTCGTGTTGTTGCTGCCCATCTTAATCAGCGTCTCCCTGCGTACCGGCACCCCCGCCTCCGACAGCCTTATGCCCATGGGTCTTGCTACCCTTGTCGGTGGGATGGCGACGACGATTGGCACATCGACGAACTTACTGGTGGTAAGCGTGGCAGCCGACATGGGATTGCGCCGCTTTCAGATGTTCGATTTTTTTATGCCGGTCGCCATCGCTGCTGCTGCCGGTATCGTTTATTTGTGGTTGGTGGCGCCACGGTTGTTGCCCAAGCGCGAAATTCAGCTGCAAGACACCTCACCGCGGATATTTACGGCACAGCTTGTTATCAAGGAGGGCAGCTTTGCCGATGGCAAGACACTGGCGGAATTAAGGGAGAAGAGCGGTGACGCCATGCAGGTTGCGCACATCCAACGGCAACCGGGTACCAGAATCATGCCGCTGGCGGATGCGGCGGTAAAAGCCGGCGATCGACTGTTGATCAAAGATACCCCTGAAAACCTAAAGGAGTTTGAACAAGCACTCGGTGGGACGCTTTATGCCGGCGACGTGCCGGTGGATGAAGATCATCCTTTGACGGCTGACGATCAACAGCTTGCCGAAGTCGTGGTCGTACAAGGCTCGCCACTGGAAGGTTTAACAATAAACACCGCGCGGTTGGTTGGTCGTTATCGGCTTGTGACCCTAGCACTACAACGGCCTGGCCGGTCGATCGAAACCATGCGCGCCAATCTACAAGATGTGACGTTGCGTACGGGCGATATACTGCTAGTACAAGGTCCCCGTGACAGCATCGCCGAGCTCAAGAGCAGTGGCGAGCTATTGGTACTCGATGCGACTACAGATTTGCCCCACACCGCCAAGGCACCACTTGCACTCGCGATCATGGCAGGCATTGTCCTTGCTGCCGCTCTTGGTCTATTGCCTATCGCCATCAGTGCCGTGTTTGGCGTACTCCTGATGATCATCAGTGGATGTCTTGATTGGCGAAATGCTACGCGCGCCTTGAGTGTGCCGGTCATCATGATCGTGGTCGCAAGTTTGGCGTTGGGAGTTGCATTACTTAAGACCGGCGGCGCCGAGTATCTGGCCCAGGTGTTTGTCGCAATTGCTGCCGGTGCGCCGCCAAGCGTGATTCTCAGTGGACTAATTCTGTTGATGGCATTACTTACTAATATTGTTTCAAACAACGCGGCAGCAGTAATCGGTACCCCTATCGCGATTAGCATGGCAAACCAACTAAACCTTCCGGCGGAGGCGTTTGTGCTAGCAGTGCTGTTCGGTGCCAATATGAGCTATGCGACGCCCATGGCCTATAAGACAAACTTGCTCGTTATGAGTGCCGGGGGGTATACGTTCGGGGATTTTTTGCGGGTTGGTATACCACTAACCTTGATCATGTGGTTGGTATTCTCCTGGGTGCTGCCGTGGCTTTACGGATTTTGATCTAGCAAACCTCAGCCGTCAGTTCCGCTTTCACACGATCACGTAGGTGCTCGATTGCTCTACAGGTGTTGTTTAGCATGGCCTTGTCGCGTCGCGTTAATGCGCGCAGGGGAATATAAGCGCCAACCTTGCGATTGACCTAGAAGTCGTTGATCTGTTGCTGCAGTACCAATCTGGTAATGTGATGGAATGCGCCGACTAAATAGTCTTGTTCGTTGTGATCTATCATTCATGCCTTTGTCATGGCAACTAACAGTATCGCATGTAAACACTTTGTGGACGTTGCGGAAATATCTCTAACCCTTCGATTGCAGTAAGTGGTTGATCTTGAACAAGGAGATCAAAGGGAAGCCTCCTTAGCATAATGGTAGCTAACTTATGCGCGGAGCGACGCACATGGTCCCCAAGAAGACCGATAGTAGTGTCCGGCTTGTAAAAGGTGATTAGCGGTAACAACGAGCTGCGGTTTGAGTTCGACACCCCTGCCGAGTGCTTTGTATGAGGCATTCACCTATAGTCTCTTTTCTTTGATCGAGGCAGGTAGATCTACGCTCATGCTTTGGTCTGTCGGTATGGTATTAGGTGGTTTGCTGCTATTGAGTTGGGCGGCCAACCGTTTCGTCGATAGCGCCGCGGCCTTAGCCCGCAACCTTGGTATTGCCCCCATGATTGTCGGGCTGACAGTGGTAAGTCTCGGTACATCCGCGCCAGAGATCATGGTTTCGGGGCTCGCCACATGGCAGGGTAACGTGGGGTTGGCGGTCGGCAATGCCATCGGTTCCAACATCGCCAACATGAGTTTGGTCATCGGGAGCGCCGCCATTGTGGCGCCACTCCTCGTCAAGTCTGAGACGCTGCGCCGCGAATTCCCGATGATGATGGCCGTGATGTTGTTCGCCCTGGCGTTGATCTTAGATGGCGACCTGGCACGGTGGGAGGGCCTTGTTTTCTTGGCCGCACTCGCAGCGGTTACATATGGGCTGGTAGCTATTGGTGCAACATCAAGACCTGACGATGCACTTGCGGTCGAGTTCTCAGAAAAAATTCCCGGCGATCTCTCTACGGTAAGGGTCAGCAACTGGCTGGCGCTGAGTCTTGGGGTGTTACTAGTGAGTTCGCAAATGATGGTTTCAGGTGCCGTGAACATCGCGCGTGTGGTTGGTATTAGTGATCTCGTGATCGGGCTTACTTTGGTGGCGGTGGGTACCAGCCTACCGGAACTCGCTGCCACGGTAGCCAGCGTCCTAAAGAAGGAGCACGACATCGCTATCGGCAACATTATCGGTTCAAATATGTTTAACCTGCTGGCGGTCCTAGGGATTGCCGCTGTGGTGCAACCCGGCCCCCTCGTGCCGGCCGTTATAACGCGTGATTATCCCGTGATGATTGGGCTTGCCGTCGTGCTGTTTGCGACGGCGTACGGCTTTCGAGGGCCCGGTCGCATCAATCGGGCGGAGGCGGTCTTGCTGCTGATGCTGTTTGTGGGCTACCAGGCCTGGCTACTCAGTGGCCGCTGAAGACGCGTCACGACAGTGCAAAGCGCTGTATCATTTATTTAGGTTGATAATCTGAGATTACGCCCTACCCAGCACCAATCAGTTGGTTCGAACTCATGAAGGTGTCTTGGTTGGGCAGTTTGCCGCCGCGTTTGGTGAGTTGGCGGCTATGGGCGGCGCTGTTACGTCGCCATCTGCGCCTGATCGCGGTTGAAAGCAGCGTGTCGTGGCTTTGGGGCTATCCGCGCGCCCGAGCGCGTGTTTTCGCTACACATAGTAAATAATAAGGTACATGGCTAATAGAATTGCCACCCACAAGACCATACTACCGGTCGGCCAACCACGCGCGAGCACGCCGTGTGGACCATGATGGCGCCATAAAAAGGTCAACAAGCCTTGAACTTGGCGTATCGCCGCGCGCCGCATACTGCTATTGATCAGATGGCCGACCGGGGACAGGGCTGACAACACACCCGGCGCAAACCTGCGGTATGCCCAGTCAGCATCCAGATTCACCGAACGCAGCTCCGGCGGGTACAACCCGGAAAGCTTAAGCCATGTAAATGCTAGCGCCGAGAAGAACAAAAGCTGGAGCTGGGCGATGACATGGGTTCCATTGAACGCCACGTAATCGACAGGGAAGGGCAGAAGGTCATAGAGCAGCCAGGGATAGGAACCGATAAACACGCATAGCACCGCGGCCATCCCCATAGCGAGCAGCATGTTGAGCGGCGGCTCTTTTGGTCGCAAACCGGAATCGTGTGCGAAGAACGCGAAGAACGGAATCTTGATTCCGGCGTGATGGAACACACCGGCGGAGGCGAACAACAGGGCAAGCCAGATCCAGTCATAGCCCTGCTCCAACGCCGCCACCATAATCATGGTCTTGCTGACGAAACCGCTGAACAAAGGAACGGCCGAGATGGAAGCAGCGCCGACGATGCAAAGCACAGTGGTGATCGGCATCGTCTTATAAAGTCCACCAAGGTCTGAACCCTTGATGCGTCCGGTCATGTGCAGCACTGCGCCCATGGACATAAACAGCAGTCCTTTGAATAAGACTTCATTAAAGGCGTGAGCGATAGCACCGTTGATGGCCAGCGCCGTACCTAGGCCAATCCCACACACCATGAAGCCGAGCTGGTTGATCATGCTGTAGGTCAGCACCCGACGCAGGTCGTTCTCGATCACGGCGTAGAAAATCGGGAAGCACGTCATCAGGGTGCCGATGTAGATGAGAAGCTCGGTTCCCGGGAACGCCCGCGCCAATGCGTATATCGCCACCTTAGTCGTGAACATGCTAAGAAAAACAGTGCCGGTGGGGGTCGCTTCGGGGTAGGTGTCGGTGAGCCAGTTGTGCATAAGCGGAAACGCACATTTAATACCGAACGCAAGGAAGATCAACCAAGCGGCAAGACCCTCCAGGCCCAAGTACTCGAAGGTGACGCTACCGGTGTCGTGGTAGTAGACCAGGGCGCCAGAGAGCAACAGCGCTCCTGAAAGCACCAGAATGATCAAATAGCGGAATCCAGCGCGCAGTGCCTCGGGTGTCCGCCGGGCCCATATCAGAAACACGGAAGTAATCGCGAGTAGCTCCCAGAAGATGAACAA
>LXTK01000211.1 GCA_001643475.1 Proteobacteria bacterium SPGG2
TGGAGCGATTCTCTCTCTCTCTCTCTCTCCGGCGATACCCTGTGAGGTCCATGATGGGGGAGGAGTTTTAGAAGAAGGAGGCGCGCTACAAGAAGCTCTGGAGCACCCGGCTCGGCCTACAGATGGCCGTGCTACCTCCCTTCGACGACGTTTTCCGGGCGGTGCGCCGAAGCCTGCGGGCGGCAGGGTTGGTCGAGCGATGACCGACGAGGGCCTTCCGGCTGTGTCGCGAATGGTGTCGGTACTCGCGACGCCTTCCGACGTAGGCGGTGCCATTGCGGAAGCACTAGCTTGATCACGGAAAGCGTCGTGTGGCTTCGCTGTATCGTGCCACCATCTCTTCGTCTAGCGCGGGTCGAAAATTCGAGGCCAGCTTGATCGCATTGCCTTCGACTACCAACGGCTTTTGCAAGAGCGAGTCGCTGGTCTTGAGAAAGCCATTCATTTCGCCCGCATTGGTGATATGTCCCGGTACCATGCAGGCCTCCATCCAGCAGCCGACATCACCAGCGACACCATTGCCGAGTACCGGCTCCATGCTCCGGTCGCGAATATGTGCAAGTACATTTGCCAGGCGTTCGAGGCTGCCGGCTTTCATGAGCTTAAACTTAATGTAGCTGGCGACACCAAGATCGGCCGCCTTGTCTATGTCGGCGATATCGTAGATAGACTCGTCTAACATCAAGGGCACGGTGGAGACCTTAGCCACCGATTGTGCGGCATCCCAGTCGCTGGCGACGCAGGTCTGCTCCAGCAGTTCAATGTCATCCGGATCCAGAGATCTTGCGAAGCGACATGCATCGTCGCGATCGTAACCCTGGTTAGCGTCTAAGCGTATGCGAGCGCGACCAGCTACTAATCGTTGTATCACTTGAACCCGCGCTAGATCTGCGTCGACATCAAAACCGACTTTTACCTTGAGTGTGGTATAACCGTCGGCTATCAGGGCATCTATCTCTGATGTCAGCGCGTCGACGTCTTGCCCGTGTACGAGCGCCAGTAATGGCACGGCGACTGATTGCTCGATAAATAGATGCGGGCTTTGTTCCAGCATCTCGATGGCGGTGACCAGGGCGGTAGCTGTAAACGGCGCCACTTGGCTCGATTGCGTAATAATAGACTTGGCGGCATCTAATGGCTGGTTCACGATTTCGCCTGCCAAACGTGAAGCCAAGGTCCAACATTGTGCTACCGTCTCATCGGTATAACCGGTGAGCAGCGTGGCCTCACCGAGTCCGACCCGTCCTTGGTCGTCTTGCATGTCTACCAACAACGTATCGAAGTGACGGATCTCGGCCAGCGAGAGTCTATACGGCACCTTCAAGGGTAGCTTCAGGCGGTGGAGGGTAATGTGCTCGATCAACACGCTAACCAGGCGGTGTGCTAACTACAACAGTGCGTCAACAAGTTCGGTAAAGTCCTTGACGGTAACATCCGGTTGATACGGTGTGTCTTCGAAAGGCAGCCCATAACGGTTGACGAAGGCGCCGCGATTGCCACACATGCGCGCACCCATCACATCAAATGAGTTCGACGACACCATCGTAATTTCTTCCAGGCCTATGCCTAGAATGCGCCCCGCCCCGCGATAGACGGATGGGTGCGGTTTAAACGCTCCAAACGTGTCGACGGAAATGACAGCATCGAAATCATACTTAATGCGGTTAGCAACCAGGTGATCGAGAAATGGAGCGTTGCCGTTGGAAAGTACCACCAGCTTGAAACGCGAAGCGAGACGTGGCAATGCTGGCAGTACATCGGGGAATGGTTTTAGTTCTTGCCACGCTTGCATAAGGCTATCGACTTCGGCTTTTGATGCTTGTAGATTGTTGAGTCCCAATACGTACACCAACGCACGTCGCGCTGTCTCTAGATAACCGCTATGACCGAGCATTACCAATGAGTCCTGATATTGTTCGATGCGCTGCCGATAGCGCCAGCGTTGCCAGAATTGCTCGACGTCGACAGAAAAGCCCCTCTCCTTTAAGAACCGGTCGATATACGGCGTCAAACTACCGCCGAGGTCTAGTACAGTACCGAACAGATCGAAGGTTAGGGCGCGGGTATTTGCGAGCTGGCCCATAGTTTTTCTCCCCTAAGGGTCGACTTGACATTCTTACACGGCGAAATCTATCGTCGCAAGTGCTTGACAACGCTGCGATACTACGATGACGTGTGACATCATGCAAAAAAGCGAGCATCAGTCATGTCCGATGATATTGCCATGCAATCAGCCACCGAGCTGTTGAAACTGTACCAACGCCGGCAACTGTCGCCAGTCGAGGCGACCAAAGCTGCGCTGGCGCAAATCTCGGCCTATGACCCACCCCTCAACGCCTTTTGTTATGTGGACGAAGATGCCGCACTCAGGGCCGCGGGTGAATCGGAGGCGCGTTGGCAAAAAGGGGCGCCTAAAGGATTGCTCGATGGTGTACCTACTGCAATCAAAGATTTGGTCTTGACTAAGGGTTGGCCGACCTTACGGGGATCGCGCGTCGTCTCAAAAGATCAATCGTGGGACGAAGATGCGCCAAGCAGTACGCGTCTGCACGAACATGGCGCCGTCCTGCTGGGAAAGACCACTACACCCGAATTCGGTTGGAAAGGGGTCACCGATAGCCCGTTGACCGGTGTGACCCGCAACCCATGGAACCCCGCCATGACACCCGGTGGAAGTAGTGGTGGCTCCGCCGCTGCCATCGCTACCGGTATGTGTGCGCTTGCAATCGGTACCGACGGCGGTGGTTCTATCCGTATTCCCGCCGGATTCACCGGTATCTATGGATTTAAGCCATCGTTCGGACGCGTACCGGCGGCACCGGTAAGTCCCTTTGGCACCGTTGCCCACGTCGGCCCCATGACTCGCACGGTGACGGATGCCGCTCTGATGTTGATGGTCATTTCAGAACCCGACAATCGTGACTGGTATTCCCTACCTTATGATGACACTGACTATCGTGTGGGCCTCGAAGACGGCATCAAAGGCTTACGTATCGCCTTTAGTCCAACGTTGGGTTATGTATCGGTGGATGCTGAGGTAGCGGCTATCGTATCGAAGGCAGCCCGAGTTTTCGAAGATCTTGGCGCTCATGTCGAGCAGGTCGACCCGGGTTTCGATAACCCGTACGACACCTTTTGTAAGCTCTGGTTTTCAGGTGCTGCTAACCTCACAAGTGCGTTCACGTCTGAGCAGCGCGCCCAGCTCGATCCCGGCCTTGCCGAGATTGCAACCCAAGGCGCTGCCATATCTCTATTAGACTATCTGCAAGCGGTAAAACGGCGTGAGGCCCTTGGCCAACATATGCGACTTTTCCATGAACGCTATGATCTGTTATTGACACCTACACTGCCGGTGCCTGCCTTTGCTGTTAACCAGGAAGTGCCTGACCCAAACACGCAACCGCGCTGGTGTGACTGGACCCCGTTCTCCTATCCCTTTAATCTCACTCAGCAGCCAGCGATGTCGCTACCGTGTGGGTCAACCGAGGCGGGATTACCGGTCGGTGTTCAGATTGTCGGGCCACTCCATGATGATGCACTAGTGCTGCGAGCAAGCCGGACGTTCGAGGCGGCATGCCCTATTGTGTTACCCGATCTCACGAACTTGAAACATTGAGCGCCTCAGGCACATTGTGAAAAAAGACAAGTTTGGGAACGTACACACGCCGGGTCTGCCTTACGCCCGTGGCGAGCTAATAACGAGTACGCAGGATGATATCGCAAAACTGCGCAATGCCTGGACTGTCATACGGCAACGGATAACCGAACACGGGCGCGACGCGTTTTTTAATCTGACAGGGTTGGAGAGAAGTCTTCGATGCGAATCCGAGGACCTGGACCTGCTGGATGATGAGCTGGCACCTGCTCTGCACATGGAGCGGTTACAGGCGTTAGCGCTTGATCATCTTGGCGGGTTACCGGGGAAACACGACATCGCCGTCATGAATCGGCAGACCGGCGCATTGCTTGCTGCGACCCTGACGATGGTCGACCCAGGAGATACCGTGGTTGGCGTTTCGCCAAGTTATAGCCATCCATGTGTGACCCGTGCCGCAGCCCGCGCTGGCGCCCATTTCGTTGACACGGTTGGGAGCAATGAACTGGAACGAGCGCTTGCACAAGCGCAGAAAGTATCTTTGGTGGTACTCACGCGTCTGGCCGTCAGTTATGAAATTCTTTCCATCGATGAGATCAGAAGGATTGTGGGTCTAGCGAAACAGACGGGTGCGAAGGTCTTGGTAGACGATGCCGGTGGCGCCCGGGTTGGCCCGGCCATGTTCGATCAACCGCGTGCACTCGAACTAGGCGTCGATGTAGCCTCAACCGGACTAGATAAATATGGCACCGTCGGTCCTCGATTGGGATTACTTGGAGGATACACAGAGTTGGTAGATCGTATTCGGGTCTGTGCGGTTGAGCTTGGCCTGGAAGCACGGCCGATGCTTTATCCTGCCGTGGTCCGATCGCTTGAGCAGTATAGTCCCGCACGCGTGCGTGAGCTGGTGGCGACTACCAAAAATGTGGCCAGTGAATTAAAGGCGATCCTTGGCGACCGTGTCTGTGAAACGCCGGTCATCGCCCAGCTAAAGGGCGAGGACATTCTGGAGGTGGCAATGGAGCGCGCCAATATCAGCAAGCCGCCGATCGTTCCTTACGAAGCGACCGCCACTTTGGCGATGCTATTGTTGCGAGACTACGGGATCTTAACCGTGCATTTCGCTGGACTGCCACCGGGCACGTCTGCGCTGCTCATTAAATTCCTCCCGCCGGAGACGGTCGCGCGTTTCGGTGGCCCGCAAAAGTTCGCGCAAGCCATCGACCGCAGCCTGCACAATTTGGCGCACATCATCGAAGATGCCAATCAGCTTCGGCAGCTAATCTTTGGCACCCCATTACCAGTGACGCAGGCCGTAAATGTTTAACCTTAAACCGCTGAGGAGCGAGTATGTTGACGACCGAAATCGAGATTTCAAAGTATCGGAAACCTGACCATGACATTGAACCGATTCTATTCCATCGTTGGTCGCCACGGGCGATGTCGGGAGAGGAAATCAGCGAGCAGGAACTGATGATACTGTTTGAGGCGGCGAGATGGGCGCCCTCGTCCTACAACGCCCAACCTTGGCGGTTCTTATATGCGCGGCGCGATACCGCAAACTGGGATCGATTTTTCGATCTCATGGTTGAATTCAATCAAGGCTGGACTAAGCATGCGGCCGTGGTCATGGTGGTCGTTTCACGCAAGACTTTTGAATCGAATGATCAGGCCGCACCTACACACTCATTCGACGCTGGCGCCGCCTGGCAAAACCTTGCGCTACAAGGATCAACGATGGGTTTAGTTGTGCACGGCATGCAGGGATTTGATTACGAAAAAGCAAGGGCGGTACTGAATATACCGGAGCACTTTCAAGTCGATGCAATGATCGCGGTAGGCAAGCCCGGAAAACGCGAAGATCTCCCCGAAGACTTACAAGAGCGAGAACAACCCTCGGATCGTAAACCGGTGGCCGAGATAGTGATAGAGGGTGGCTTCTAGGGAATGTTCGGGTTAACCCAACGAACGAAGCATAGCGAGGTGCCACGATGATCAAAGCACCGAGCTTCACCATTGGCATTGAAGAAGAATATATGGTGGTCGATCGTGAATCTCGTGATCTGATCGGTGAAGCGCCGCCGGAGATGCTGATGGAGTGTCAACAAGTGCTCGAGCAGCAGGTAACCCCCGAGTTCTTGCAGTCGCAAATCGAGGTGGGTACGCGCGTCTGCAATACATTGCAGGAGGCGCGTGATGAGTTAGCGCGTTTACGTCGCTGCGTGTCGCGGGTGGCCGAGAACCATGGACTGGCAATCATTGCGGCCTCCACGCACCCGTTTGCGACTCCGGCTTCACAGCGGCACACCGAGAAGGAACGCTATGAAATTATCGCCCGAGATATGCAGGAAGTCGTGCGACAGTTACTAATCAGCGGTATGCATGTGCACGTAGGCATCGAAGACGATGATTTGCGAATCGATCTCATGGGTCAAGTTAGCTATGTCTTGCCCCACCTTCTGGCGCTAACCACTTCCTCCCCGTTTTGGCAGGGACACGATACGGGGCTTAAATCCTATCGGGTGGCCGTATGGAACGCCCTCCCGCGTACCGGCATGCCTGAGCGCTTTGACAGCTATGGTGAATTCCAGCGGCATGTGGATGTACTTGTAAAAGCCGGCGTGATCGAGGACGGCACAAAAATTTGGTGGGACATCCGACCTAGTGTTCGATTTCCCACCCTCGAAATGCGCATAACGGATATGTGCACTCGTATCGAAGACGCAATCTGTGTTGCCGCCATCTACCGCTGCTGGCTCAGCATGCTTTGTCGTCTGCGGGCGAGAAATCAGCGCTGGCGTGGTTACGCAAATATGCTGATCAATGAAAACCGATGGCGGGCCGAGCGCTACGGCATCGAGGAAGGCTTGATCGATTTCGGCAAGGGCGAAATGGTGCCCTACGCTAATCTTCTGGAAGAGATGCTGGAATTGGTGATTGACGATGCGACATATTTCGGCTGTGCTGCCGAAGTGGAACATGCACGCGAGATCCTCGAACGAGGTACGAGCGCCCACCGCCAAGTGCAGGTCTACGAGGAGGCCAAAGCGGCGGGGACGAGTGACGAAGACGCGCTCAAGGCGATCGTAGATATGTTGATCGAGCAGACCATGGATGGCATCTGAAGGTTCGTACCCCAGCCGATACGACTGCTCTTATGGAAAAAGGCTTTTTAGAGAAACTCGGTGTCGAAATACAGCGTTTAGTGCAAGAGATCGAGAACTTTGCCGCGGCCGAGATCCGAGTAAGTGCTACCCCGACACCGTCGAGCAAATCCGGGCAATCGCCAAAAACCTTGGCGCTGATATCATCCGAAACGGGTGCCACTATCCTATATCGCGATACCGAGGATTTCCGACCGCAAGCGGTCTTGCATGAGTTGCTTCATTTACGTCGATATTGGATCGACTTTGTTCCACAAATCCTGCCTGTCGATGATCCGGATGGTGAGAAAATCAAACTCGCCAACCAGATCGAGAATACTCTAGAACACATCATTATCGCTCCGCAGGAGGCGGCGTATGGTTTTGATTCGTATGGCCCCTACAGCGAAACCACCAAAAAGACCTGGGAGGATTATCCTTGGCTGGCCATCAATGAGCCGTGGGCACGCCGGAAAAATTGTTTGTTGACGTGGCTTACCACCAGTGTTCTGGTTGATGAGCCGAGTATTAGAGATCTGGCGGAGCAGTGTCTGGAAAAGGAAGGCTTGCTAACCGAAGCACAAAACTTCTCCGAAAAAATCGAGCACGTTCTTAGTTCTAAGGAACAGTGCATCAGTGCGGCGATCAGATTCCTCCAGATTCCACGTCAAGAAGTAGCTATGGTTTATCTTGACATCAAGAATCGAAAGACTCTACAGAAACCCATCCCTGTACATTGAACCGGTGGGTCTGACTAGCAATCGCAAGTGACRCCGATGGCTTGATCACGCGCGCTGGCTGAGATGATAGACCAGGGATAAGCGGCCTCTTACGGTGGCAGCGAGTCAAATGGCGGTTTCGGGTATCGCTCCATGTTGCATCAACAGACGGGCGATATCTTTACGACCAGCAAGGGTCGCGGCCCGGAGTGGTGTAAGGCCTGCCTCGGTTCTAGCATTGACATCGGCGCCATGTGCGATCAGCAACTCGGTTAGGATCC
>LXTK01000007.1 GCA_001643475.1 Proteobacteria bacterium SPGG2
ACCAAATGTTTCTGGTGGCTCAGCTTCCTTCCCCCCCGCCGCAACGTGCTGAGTGGTGGGCCGAAGTTGCTGTCTATCCTCCAAGCGCCTACCATGGGCCAGCGTTGCGCGAGATACGCCCAACCATGAAACAACCACATCAGACCATATCCGCGACGGTATTTCCGCTTTCCGTGATCATGGAATGCTCCCAGGTTCGCCAGGGTCGCTGGACGGTGCCTAAATGGGAGGTGATTGGGGTCGTCGCGGCTCAACAAATGGCAACCCAAGAGATTAAGCGAACGCTGATTCGTTCTGAAAATGATCGCCAACAGTATCTATGGACCGGCTTGGCGCTAGAGCTATTCAAGGATGCGGCCGAGGCATATTGGTTCAATCTTTCTGGCGATAAGCCAGCACTATACGTTGCCTGCAGCTGCGAGGAGGAGACAGACGAGGTAGTGCCGATTCTAGCCACGGCTGACAGTACCGAGGGGGTTATGCACGAGGAAGCCAACGACATCGTGTTTTCGGTACCTATGCCGCCGGACGTCTACCAATGGTTGGAACGCTATGTCGTCGARAATTACGTACCGCAAGAAAAAAAGAAACGCAAACGTAARAATTGGGTRGAAGATTCAGACTATGAGCGAAGACCGCAAACAACGCGACCGCGGCRCCACTGAGCGAGATTCTACSCCCGCACCTGATGAGGGCTTTCTGTCACGCTGGTCACGGCGTAAACGAGAAGCGRWTGCGCCCGAACAATTGGCAAATGTCGATGCRCGGGCGGCTGAAAGCGAAATTGNCGANAGRCNCMAGSCNGMGATASYGTCGRACCCGCGAACGMAAAGACCGATGCCGATATGGCGCCCATAGAATCGCTMGATGAGAATAGTGATTACAGTCCCTTCTTATCGCCTAAAGTTAGTGAAAAATTGCGACGCGTTGCACTGCGTAAGCTCTTTCATATGGCTGCATTCAATATTAGAGATGGACTCGATGACTACGACGACGATTTTACGGTCTTCGAGCCGCTGGGGGACACAATAACAGCAGACATGCGTCATCAGATGGAGCGCGAGAAAGAGAAAGAAGAGCAACGCCTGGCCAAGCTAGCTGACGATGAGTCTGAAAAGAATCCTAGGGAACGATTTGACGACGACCATGAACAGACCGAGTTGGCATCAGCTGACGACGCCGCCACGGAAGACAAATCTGCATTGGATGTCCCGTCCGACGACGATGGTGATGACGATGATGACTCACCGAAGGCATCGGAAAACAACGCATGAATGATATGGCGGCGCAGCTGAGCAACACCACGCAAAACGGGTGCGCTCGTCAGGCCGCACTTGCTGCCAAGCCGGTGGCAAAAAGCTCCACATCACTGATCTCTTATCAGTCGGCGGGCCATTTGCTGATTATCGGCGAAGCTGAACAGGCGACGAAGATAGCCAACGGGCTCAAAGATGTTCTCAAGTGCTCCTTGTTATTGACGCCGACCAGAAAAAAAGTAGTCGAGCTCTCCGATCCTGGCAGAAAGAAGGAGGAACACCCCGCCGCAGTTGGCGATATGCCGTGGGCCCAAGGCAGGCTCAAGGAACTCAATGGCCATCTTGGTGCCTTTACTGCGTTGCTCGACACGGCCAAGGGGAATGTAAACCTGGCCGAGTATCTGAACTTAGGGCAAGCACACTTCGACATGGTCTTGGATCTAAGCACACCACCCCATATCGAACGCGAAATAGTACCCCCTGGCTATTATGCGCCGGGCGATGACGCCGATGCGCTGCGTGAAGCCCTACAAGCATTGCCCACGTTGGTGGGTGAGTTCGAAAAACCCAAATACTTTGCTTACAACGCGGACATCTGTGCCCACGGTGGTAGCGGGTTGATAGGCTGTCGACGCTGCCTAGATGCCTGTCCCACCGGCGCCATCAGCTCGCTCGGCGACTTGATAGAAGTGGATCCTTATCTGTGTCAGGGGGGCGGCGTGTGCGCGACTGCCTGCCCCACCGGCGCCATCACCTACGCATATCCAAGCACGAGTGATGTGCTTGACGGCCTGCGTGCCATGCTCAAAGCCTATCGCGAGGCCGGGGGGCAGCATGCCCGCATATTGTTTCATGGTCGCGAAAAGGGCCAGGCGCTACTGGCACGTATCGCGGCAAGACTCCCCGAGCAGGTCATTCCGGTTGAGCTCGAGGAAGCGGCATCGGTTGGGCTAGATACGTGGTTGGCGACCCTCGCCTACGGTGCGAGCCAGATAGTTGTCCTTAGTCAGGGCGCAACACCCTCGGTGCTTGATGAGCTTGGTGCGCAACATGCCTACGCCACGGCGATTCTCGAGGGTATGGGCTATCCGGCTGAACGACTGCAACTTATCGACACCGAGGACGATGATGCGGTGCTCGAAAGGCTAGGCGAATTGGCCGAATTGTCCCAACCGCCACCAGCAGGGTTCGCCGGCCTGGATGAGAAGCGCACCACCATACGTCTCGCCGTCGACCATCTTCACGCCCACGCACCTGCGCCAACCGCAGTCGCCACCCTACCGTTGGGCGCACCGTTTGGTGAAATCCAGGTTGACCGCAGTGGCTGTACGCTTTGCATGGCTTGCGCGTCGATCTGCCCACACGCAGCGTTGTCGGATGGCGGCGGCGAACTGCCACAGCTGTTGTTCGACGAGTGGAATTGCGTGCAATGTGGACTTTGCGAAACCGCTTGCCCCGAAGACGTCATCACACGGGCACCACGTTTTCTCTATGACCAAGAGATGCGGCGCACCACACGCACCCTAAACGAGGAAGAGCCGTTTTGTTGTGTGTCCTGTGGCAAGCCATTCGCTACCAAGAGCATGATCAGCAAGATGCAAGAGAAGCTCAAAGGGCACTGGATGTACCAGAAACCCGAAACACGTCGGCGCATGGAAATGTGCGATGAATGTCGGGTCAAAGACATGCTGAAGCACGGCGGCGGTCTCATGGACGCGCATAAAAAACCCTAAGTGGTGAAATGGGCCAGATGTACGCAGGTGCGTCATTTTGACCCAGGCCCGCCCCAGGCCTCGGCCCGTAAGCCGTCCCAAACTACCCAGATTCCCCCTTTCTTGCCGCTTTTTTCCCGAAATCCCTGGTCTGTTTCTTGCTACTAATCTAAGGAATAACATTCAGGTGATGGTCGTTCAGATGGATGCCCAGATCACTGCGGCAACAAAAACAACGAAAGGTGGTACCCGGATGGAGGTGAATGCCGAGCAGGCCGTTCGCATTAACACCTATCGTCTGTTGGCGACGATACTCGCGGCGGCACCCTCCCAGGATGTACTCAAGCTGTTACAGCAGATCGATGCGCCCACCAGCAATGGTGATAGCGGCATGGCGGCCAGTTGGCAGTCGCTACGGCTCGCGGGTGAACGCGCCACGGTCGAAGACGTAGCCGATGAGTATTTCGATCTCTTTGTCGGCCTTGGTCGCGGCGAAGTGCTTCCCTACGGTTCCTGGTATATGAGCGGATTTCTGATGGACCGACCTCTCACCGTGTTACGTCAAGATCTAGCTGCACTAGGATTCGAACGCCAAGAAGACGTGCGCGAACCCGAGGACCACGCGGCCGCACTGTGTGAGACCATGAGCCTGATCATCGACAGCAGTGACGAAATTCCGTTTGAGACACAACGCAAGTTCTTCAATGACCACATGGGAACCTGGATAGGAAGATTTTTTATTGATTTGCAAGAGGCCAAAGCAGCTCGCTTCTACCGGGCAGTGGGGCAATTTGGCCAGCAGTTTATTGAAATAGAAAACCAGTATTTGGCAATGCTAGTGTAAGACCTGGGTTTTATGCTTTTGTCGTTTAGATTAAAGTGAAGTTCTCAAGAGGTAAACGTGCATACGAAGTTAGTTGAGGAGACTGTTATGAGCAAGCAAACAAAGCCGGTGAAAAGCAGTCGCCGCCAGTTCCTGAAAGGGGCAGCGGTGGTAGGCGGTGCCGCAACATTGGCCGTCGTGGCCAGAGGGGGTGCTGCCGAAGTGCAGAGTACCAATGAGGTGGCGGCAGCCCCTGAAAAGTCGAAGGGCTATCATGTGACACCGCATATTCGGGCGTACTACGAGACATTACGGGACTAAGTCCCGCCGAACCCGTTTGTTGGTGAGAATCGGTCCTTTTATAGGAGACAAGCCATGAAGTTAATTAGGAAAAAGGCTGCATCAGAAGTGTCGTCCGGCCAGTCCCGTTTCGCGGGTGAGGCCATCGACCGACGCACCTTCTTACGCCGTTCCGGCCTTGCTTTAGGCGGTGCGGCAGTGGCGACGACGTTGCCGCCGCTGATGATGAGAAAGGCGCGTGCGTCGATGAGCGGCCCCAAGGCCGGCGTCGATACAAAGGTAGTAAAAACCATCTGTACGCACTGCGCTGTGGGTTGCGGTGTCTACGCCGAAGTTCAAAACGGCGTGTGGACCGGGCAGGAGCCCGCCTTCGATCACCCCATTAGTTTGGGCGCTCACTGCGCCAAGGGCGCGTCGGTACGAGAGCTCGGTATTGGCGAGCGGCGCGTGAAGTATCCGACCAAGCTAGAAGGCGGCAAGTGGAAACGGATCTCGTGGGATCAGGCCATCAATGAGATCGGTGACAAGATGCTTGAAATCCGTAAGACATCGGGTCCCGACTCGGTGTACTGGCTAGGCTCGGCGAAGTTTAGCAACGAGCAGGCCTATTTGTTCCGTAAGTTCTACGCCATGTGGGGCAGCAACAATGGTGACCACCAAGCGCGCATCTGCCACTCGACGACGGTCGCCGGGGTAGCCAACACATGGGGTTACGGTGCGATGACCAACTCCATGAACGACATCCGCCATAGCAAGGCGATCCTGGTCTGCGGCGGCAACCCGTGCGAGGCGCATCCCGTTGCCCTGCAGCATATCTTTTATGCGAAGGAACGCGGGGCGAAGTTCATCGTGATCGATCCACGCTTCACGCGCACGGCGGCCCATGCCGATCACTACGTGCGCATCCGCCCCGGCACCGACGTACCGTTCGTCTGGGGCATGCTCTGGCAYATCTTCGAGAAYGGCTGGGARGACAAGGARTTTATCCGCCAGCGKGTCTRKGGWATGGACCAGATYCGYGAAGAGGTCGCCAARTGGACCCCGGATGAGGTCGAGAASGTGACCGGCRYAMCGGARGCGGATGTCAAGAASGCCGCCGAAATYATGGCCAAGAACCGWCCGAGYACSTWCATCTGGGTCAYGGGCGGCACACARCACACSAKCGGYAAYAACAAYACGCGKGCKTACTGTGTRTTCCAGCTCGCGCTAGGCAACRTGGGYGTRTCCGGCGGYGGTACCAAYATCTTCCGCGGCCAYGACAACGTCCAGGGCGCSACCGATATGKGCGTRCTSAGTCAYTCSYTRCCYGGCTACTACGGCCTGTCSGCGGGWGCSTGGAAGCACTGGTCGCGKGTYTGGGRYGTSGACTACGRCTGGATGCARKCRCGCTTCGAYCARGGCAGYTAYGAGMAGARSAARGGCAARSCSSTCAAGCCSATGAAYACCAAGGGCWTCCCGGTGTCRCGYTGGATMGAYGGCGTGCTCGAGGACAAGRMSAATATYGCGCAGAAGGACAATCTGCGGGCGATGGTGYTCTGGGGTCATTCCCCCMACAGCCAGACMCGYGGCCTSGAAATGAAAAARGCCATGGAGAAACTGGATCTGCTGGTGATTATCGACCTGGTGCCGACCGCCAGTGYCGTCATGCACGACCGCACSGAYGGSGTGTACGTGCTGCCGGCGGCCACGCAGTTCGAGACCTACGGCTCGGTGACGGCGTCTAACCGCAACCTGCAGTGGCGCTCGAAGGTTATCGAGCCGTTGTTTGAGTCGCTGCCCGATCAGACCATCATGTATAAGTTCGCCAAGAAGTTGGGTTTTGCTGAGCAGTTCACCAAGCACATCAAGGTGAACAATGATGAGCCGTTGATCGAGGATGCCACCCGCGAGTTCAACCGCGGCATGTGGACCATCGGTTACACCGGTCAGAGCCCCGAGCGGCTGAAGGCGCACCAGGAGAACTGGCATACCTTCAACCCCAATACCATGCTGGCGGAGGGTGGCCCGGTCGATGGTGAGGCCTACGGTCTGCCGTGGCCATGTTGGGGTACGCCGGAGATGAAACATCCCGGAACGCCGATCCTGTATGACACCAGCAAACCGGTGGCCGAGGGTGGCCTGAATTTCAGGGCGCGGTTTGGCGTGGAGCGTAACGGTGTAAACCTGCTGGCGGAAGGCTCGTACCCGGTCGGCAATGAGATCGGTGACGGCCATCCCCAGTTTGACCACAAGCTGCTCAAAGAGCTGGGCTGGTGGGATGACCTGACSSCCGACGARAANGCRGCNGGCCGAAGGCCGAAACTGGAAGACCGAYCTATCGGGCGGTATCCAACGGGTGGCCATCAAGCATGGTTGCGCGCCCTTTGGAAACGCSAAGGCCCGYGCSGTMGTSTGGACCTTCCCGGATCCGGTRCCGATCCATCGYGARCCGCTMTACACSWCRCGTCGYGAYYTGRTMSMGAAGTATCGCACCTACGACGACCGCAAATCGCACTACCGGTTGCCTGTGCGTTACTGGTCGATTCAGAAGCAGGACTTCAGCAAGAAATACCCGCTGATCCTGACCAGTGGGCGCATAGTGGAGTACGAGGGCGGTGGTGACGAGACGCGGTCTAACCCGTGGCTGGCGGAACTCCAGCAGGAGATGTTTCTGGAGATCCATCCGGCCGACGCCACAGACCGCGGCATCCTCAACGGCCAGCAAGTGTGGCTTGAAGGTGCGGAAGGCGCCAGGATTAAGGTCATGGCGATGGTAACCCGTCGTGTGGCCAGAGGCGTGGCGTGGATGCCCTTCAGCTTTGCTGGGCACCTCCAGGGCAAGGTTCTCGGGGACAAGTATCCAGAAGGCACAGTGCCTTACGTGTTGGGCGAAGCCGCCAACACCGCATTTACCTATGGATATGACTCGGTGACGCAGATGCAGGAAACGAAGTGCTCCCTGTGTCAGATCGAACTTGCCTGACCTAAGCGATAATGAGGAGACATAGCAATGGCTAGAATGAAATTCCTCTGTGACGCGGAACGCTGCATCGAATGCAATGCATGCGTTACCGCTTGCAAGAACGAGCATGAGGTCCCCTGGGGTGTTAACCGGCGCCGGGTGGTTGTCCTTGAGGACGGTGTGCCGGGTGAGAAGTCCATCTCAGTGGCCTGCATGCACTGTACTGATGCGCCGTGTGCTGCCGTTTGTCCGGTCGATTGTTTTTACACCACGGACGACGGCATCGTGTTGCACGATAAAGATCTGTGCATAGGGTGCGGTTACTGCTTTTATGCGTGTCCATTTGGCGCCCCGCAATACCCGCAGCAGTCTGCGTTTGGGGTACGTGGCAAGATGGACAAATGCACCTTCTGCGCCGGCGGACCGGAGGCCGACAACTCGGATGACGAGTATGCGAAGTACGGCCGCAACCGCATCGCCGAAGGCAAGCTGCCGCTATGCGCGGAGATGTGCTCCACCAAAGCACTCCTGGCCGGTGACGGCGATCTGGTAGCCGACATTTATCGTCAGCGGGTTATTCGCCGCGGCGGTCGGCCCAAGACCTCGCTGCGGGCGGAAATCGTGCTGTCCGAACAGATGGAAGCAGCGCTGGCCGGCCTGAACGCGGCCCGCGTGACGCTG
>LXTK01000233.1 GCA_001643475.1 Proteobacteria bacterium SPGG2
ACCGCACTCGCCGGTATCGAAAGCCCCATCGGCATTGGCATCGTTCCACGGGAAATAGGCGATTGTCAGCACGTTGGTATCGGTCAGGTTGACGACGCCATTATTGCTACCGTCATTGCAATCGCCGGCCGTGTCACCTTTAGGGCAGTAGGGGTTGCGGCGTATTTCGCCAAAACCGCCGGCTTCCATCAGGTCCGCGCCTTGGAAGTCGTTGCCCGGTTTGTCCTTGGCTTGCCACGGCGTATAGGTGACGTTGGGGTCATAGGCCAGGGTGTTATAGCCGACACAAAACTCGCTTCGCTCTTCATCGTTACCAGGGGTCAAGTTGAGATCGTCCCGGCCTGCACCGGTAGCGCCCACATTCAACAGCACTTCCCAATCCATACTGCCCGAGTCATCGGTCATGAAGAAGATGTTTGGCCGCACCGCGGTTTGCAGAAACAGCGGCGAATCGACAAGCTGCAGATTCCCGGCCGGGCTGGTCAACGGTGTCAAAGTGAGCAAGGCGGCGAATAGGGCCAAGCCTTGTTTATGTAGCGTCAATCGGCGCTGTATCTTGGCGCAAGAAGATGACTGCTGATTTGCTCCATGGGCAGGTTCGAGTCCGGCAAAAATATCAGGCAACATGTTCATCGGTGAACTACCTCCCACTCTCATCTCCAAGAGTGATATCTATAGGCTGCATCCCTACGGGCCCGGGCACATGCCCGACACTGATAAGCAGACCGGCGACGGCAGCTGCTTTTCCCATTCATTAGTTTAGAACCGTTTTTCGAATACGGACTGGAGCATCACTACCGCCTGGGTACTTCTGCCGGTGCCACGCACAGTGACGCGAAAGACATTGCGGGTCGATAGCGACGGGGTGCCAAGCTTGAGGCTGCCAAGGGGGTCCCGAATTGGACCCAGATCCTCAATAAGGTACTGTGGCTGCTGGTTGACATAGCTCAGCAGCTGACCAGATGGCGGGCCACCCGGTCCGGGTAGCTCGGTATAGTCGACAACATCGGTACTCCCCCAGACGCCGGTAGTCAGATCCCACACGGGGGTAGAGGTGGCGGACTGTCGGTGTAAGCCATCATCGGTAACCGATGGGTCGAATATGGGCATCGCGGCCAGCGGTTGCAGCCAGTTTTCACCCGACGTCAACGCCGACTCGGCCGCCTGAAATGCGGCATTTTTGTCTTGCATATTGCCCGCCATTTTTTCCTGTAACACCGTGGTGCTCATGGTCGTAACCCCGATAAGCGTCAATATCAAAAGGAACACCATTGCCATCACAAGGACAACACCACGCTCGCGCGATGCCAGGCTGGTAATGTTGACCGAGGTATACATGGTTAACTCCTAAATAAGGTTAGCTTGAATACCGTTAGCTTGCCGGAATCGGGTTGCGAATTTGGATAGTTGACGTGAATACACGTCGTTGACGGCGATCATTGATCGGACCGAACGGGGTACCCGCAAGACTGTAAGTCTTGGTGTCGAAATCCGAGCCTGATTCCTCGCCGGTCCGCACGAGCAGGGCGATGCGTACACTCACCACATCGGTCCAATTGACGACGTCATTCGCCTGCTGATAAATGTTTGCTTGGTTGTTGGAAGGCGCGTCCGTGTCTTCGCCGAAGAGCACACGCAAGACTTCTACATTATCGACCAGCGGTTGTGGTACCGGGTTTGCGGTCCCGCTGTTGATGTCTTTGCGATAAAGGGTAGGCGTCACATCATCTGTTCCCGGGCCTACATAATAGATGCGAGTGACCACCTTGCTGACCTCAGAATTTATGCCGTATCTTCGAGATAGGTTGGCGGTGGCATTGCCTGGTGCTCCACCAACACCATGCGGGAGGTCACCATCGGCATTCGGGTCGCCGCTACTCGTGATCTGAAAGATGTCGCCGAAGTTACAGTCCGTAATCAGTACGATATCGTCATTTTTTAGGCCATTGGGAGTCCCAATATTCGGCGTGCCATCGGCGGGCACGGCGGTGGTGAGCTTAAAACTCGCGGCCTCGGCGCGGCGGATCACCAACACATCGGTGTTCTCCGACACCTCTTCATCCGTGAAATAGGTTAGACCATTGATGGTCCCGGGCAGGGCTGGCGTCCAGTCGCCCAACGTCGTGCCGCCACCTGTATACGTATGGCCAGCCAAATGTTGGCCGGATGAAAAATCCCAACCATAGTCGGTACTGTTACTCAGGCGATTGTCAACGGTTTCGGCGATGGTGCCTGCCAGTACGGAATACTTTTGCAGGCAGCCCAGGTTGCCGGACATGCGCACATCCTGCCCGATGAACTCCATCGAGAAGCGGCCGTTCTCTTGTAATCGCGCCAGACCTTCTTCCAGCATGAAGGTGCTACGGCTAGTAACGAAGACCTGCGACACGGCGGCGAGGATAATAAGCCCGATACTGGTTGCGACTAAGATCTCCACCAACGTGAAACCACGAATGGTGCCTGCCAACTGCGCCGAGTGGGCCGTTATGTGTCTAGTCATAGTTGCGCCTCCACCGCCAACCGCATGGGAATATCGTTTTCGAGCCACTGCACTCCAACCTGGAAGCTGGTTGCGCCGGCTGGATCCACGGCGCAGCCGGTAAAATCAGGCGTCAGGACGCCCCGACATACCGCGCCTTTGCCTTGTGTCAGTAGCTCAGTTAGCGAGGTTTTCCATTGTGATATGTCGTACGCGGCCATGTTTGCATTCGGGCAAGAGACAACCGCGCAATTCGCCGGTGGGGCCGATGCTGGGGTGTCGATACCAATGTCGTCATAAACGCCCACTGCGATGCCCCCGGCATTAGCGCGAATGCGGTCGACGATGTCGTAGACGTTAAGCACGGCTTGGGTGCGTTGGTAAGACTGGGTATTGAACTTGAGCCCCAATGTTTGCAAGCCGGCCAAGCCCAACAAACCAATCGACAAAACGAACAGCGCGACTAGAACCTCGATCAAACTAAAGCCGTGCTGGCTGCAGTTCGACGTGAATGAAAGCACGAATCTTTTTTGCATACGTATTACCTAACAGCCCGGGGGGTTTTTCGAAATCTGGGCGCGGCCAGTGATTGCAATCTCGATCAGCCGGCCGCGACCGTGATCGCAGATGCTGATAGTTTGCACGACTGCTGGTGTTGGCGTTGGGGTCATGAGGCCAGAGCGGTCGTAGACGATACTATCGGCTACGGCGGAACTTGCGATTGTGAAGTTATCGCCAGCGAGTTTTTCGTGTACTCGGAGAACCTGTCCAGCGCCATCGACGACAATCCATCCGTCTTTCCACGTGGTGCCGATAAGGCAGTCGGTGCCATTCCCAGACCTACAGATAGTAATGTTAGCCCCGCGCTTGACCGCCTCACTGCGGGCCAATGCCACGTCCGCCATGAAGCCATTGGCCTGACTGGTAAGGCGGTTGCTCTTCACGAACCCGCTCAAGCTCGGTGCGGCCAGGGCAAGCAAGATACCCGCAATCACTAACGTGATGATTAGCTCTATTAGTGTGAAGCCGAAAACAGCGCGATTTAGAATAAACGGTCTGTTTTCACCGATGAACGGTCTGATACGGTCATCAATGCGGCCGACGAACGGTAATAAAAGGCCGATAAAAGGCCCATCACGTCGCCGTGTTTCCGCCCCATTTCGTACCGATGGGGAAACAAGTGCCATAGGTGTCGTGCTACTTCCCTGTAGAAAAGTCTTTATATTCAATGTCTTTCTACTTGGGCGGCAACAGTGCCGCACCTACAATAATTTCCGACCCCGCAAGAGTCAATAGGCCATAGCAAGCCGACTGGCTCGCCTCCGTGCCCGTGTGATTGGGCGGCCTATACTTGTTAACTGGCTTACTTGCTCGGCATGGTCGGATCGACAAAATGCGCGATCGCAGGCCGGAACGGCGATGGTTTCAAATCGCATAAGTCATTGAACTAAAGCCGTAATGGGTGCAGTCGCACCGGCGTACAAGTCTTTGTTTTGGAACGAGGCGGGGCCATGAAAAAACGCGTAGCTGTTCGTGATCTTCGCCTGGGTATGCACGTAGCGGAGTTGGATCGGCCTTGGCTTGAAACCCCCTTCCTATTTCAGGGATTCGAGCTCTCCAGCCCCCAAGAGATAGACCAGCTTATAGAGCACTGCCAATACGTCTATATTGACGCCGAGCTTGGTGATGATCTGGTCCCGGTGGAAGGGCGCAAAGAACTACCGCACAGAACACAAGCGCTGAGAATCGCTGAGGAAAAGCTAAAACAAGAATTCAAGGTATTGCTCGAGAGTCCCGAGCGCAATCAAGGCAAGCTGCCTTATGGCGATCGGAAGCCATACCGTGACCAGTTACCCCTGGAAGAGGAGGTAGAGCGCGCTGCTCAGCTGGAGTCAGTGGCCGGGGGAATGGTGCGAGAGGCCCTAGCTGCTGTGCGCGAAGGAAAACCGGTCGACGCCGAAGTGGCCGAAAGTGTTGTGCGTGACATGGTCGAAAGTGTGGTGCGGAACCCCGATGCCTTGCTGGGAGTAAGCTGCCAAAGACATGAAAGCAGGTTTGTCTCCGATCAGGGTGTGCCCATGGAGGAGGAAATCGGACGGGCAAGGAAGATCGAATCGGACGCCAAGAATGTGGTCGGGGAGACCCTGAAAGATGTGCGTCAGGGTAAAGCCGTCGATAGTGAGCTTGCAAAGAGGGTCGTAGATGGTCTCGTCAGCAGCGTGGAGCGAAACCCAGACAGCCTGATCCTACTAAACCAGCACAAACAGGCAGAGACATACATGTCTCTTCATGCCATCAGAACGTGTACGTTGGCGTTGATCTTCGGTCGTCATCTCAGCCTCAGCCGTGATCAGCTCATGATGCTTGGACTGGGGGCGCTCATGCATGATGTGGGCATGGTAAAGCTGCCCGACGCAATCCTTAACAAATCTATCGGTCTCAGTAAAGCGGAATTCGAAATCATGGAGGGTCACGTGGCAGCAGGTGTAGAGATCCTTAAGGGTTCCGATGGCTTTCCTCATGAGTCGATTCAGATTGTTGAGCAACACCATGAACGCCATGACGGGTCTGGCTATCCGAAGAAAATAAACGGCGATCTGATTGGGTTATCGGGTTCAATCGGCGCGATCGTCGATGTTTACGATGCCATCACCAGTCAGCGGATCTACCGCGGTGGTATCTCAGCCGAAGACGCGCTCAAGCGCATGTATGAATGGCGTCGCAAGGATTTTCAGCCCGAACTGGTCGAGGAGTTCATCAGGTGCATGGGAATCTTTCCGATCGGGAGTTTGGTAGAGCTCAATACAGGCGGTATCGGTGTTGTCATTACGATTAACCGCGAACGGCGACTAAAACCGAAAGTAGCGCTTGTGCTTCGAAGCAATAAAGAACCCTATACGGAACGCTTTATCGCCGACTTGGTCAAACATCGCACTCGGACTGGCGGTGAATTGCGCATTAAGCGGGTATTGCCATCCGGCGCTTTCGGTATCAATCCAGTGGATCATATTGCCAAACTTTAAGGCCGGCGGCATGGGTTGCTAAACGCAACGCTAACTAGCACTGCACTTCAACGAGCTTCGTTCCTACAATCGGTGATAACGCGTGTCGGCACTTGCTGGGGTGGGCGGCAGGCTTGATAATGTTGGTCCAGCGAAGCAGCGCAGTGTCGAGAACGTAGTTCTGTCCAGTTGTTTAGATCATGAGAGTCGACCCAAATAGCCAGCTTGTCGAAGGCGTGCGCTTCGTTCCATCTCCGAATTGTGACGACAGACCTAAAGGCATGGCTATTGGTGTCGTGGTCATCCATGCGATTAGTCTGCCACCGGATGATTTCGGCGGACCCGCTATCGAGCAGTTCTTTTGCAACGCGTTAGATCCTAGTGGGCATCCATATTTTGCTGAGGTTTGTGATCTGCAAGTGTCGGCGCATTTACTCATACGACGCAATGGTGAACCTATACAGTTTGTGCCCTTTCATAGACGAGCGTGGCATGCCGGCGAGTCCTGCTGTCTAGGGCGTACTCGTGTTAACGATTTTTCGATTGGCATAGAGCTTGAGGGCAGCGATCATCTGCCTTTCGAGCCCAATCAGTATAGCGCGTTGACTGATGTGGTGCAGGCGATCATGGTTGCTTATCCGTCTATCACGCGCGATCGAATTTTCGGTCATAGCGACATCGCACCTGGACGGAAGACCGATCCCGGCCCACAGTTCGACTGGCCACGTTTTCTTGCTAATTTGTGATGGCGATGCTTGCTATTCACGTGGGCGCCCCGGTACATTACCAGCTGACTTGAACTTATACTTGACCTCCTATGTTTGAAGTTGTCGGTGCCATTCTTTTGGCGGTGGCGCTAGACCGATTCGTTCCCGAACAGTTGCGCGTGGATCCGTTCGCATGGGTACGTGCTATGGGCGAGTTTGTTGCGCAACGCTTCGACAGTGATAGCCGTTCTCACGGCACGATCGCGTTGGTGATTGTTGTAGTCGTTGTGCTGATGGTCATTGTGGTTCTACATTTTTTATTAGGAGTGATAGCCTGGATATTTCAGTTCGCATTCGATGTGTTGGTTTTATTTTGGTGTGTGGGTCTTCATCGCCTCGGAGAGCGAGCCCAAGACGTTGCCGATGCTTTACAGGCCGGCGATATTTCAGTGGCGAATGAAAACGTACGTACACTTTCGGGCCAGCTATCGGATGACCTAAGTGAATCCAGCATCGCCCACGATACGGTTGTGGCAGTTTTGAAGCAGGGAAATTCTAACGTCATCGCACCGTTGTTCTGGTTCGCGCTGCTTGGACCTTTTGGTGCCATTCTGCAACGCATGACCGGCGCACTGTCCCGACTGTGGGCTGGAGATGCGGAACGATCAACGAGTTTTGGTTGGGCAACAGTGCGTTTATCCAATCTGCTTGCTTGGGTGCCGGCGCGTATCACAGCGTTGAGCTACGCCGTCGCAGGCAGTTTCGAAGACGCTCTTCGTTGTTGGCGTCAGGCGCGGGATATGTCGTCCGACAGTGCGGATGGCCCCTTATTGGCAGCTGGATTAGGCGCCATGCAGATGAAGAGTTGTGAGGCCGCCGCCGGAGATGGTGACGATGAAGCGCTTGTCATTGTGACGGCAGATACAACCCATGTGCAACGCGCGTTAGCATTGGTGTGGCGCGCGCTCTTGTTCTGGCTGCTACTGGCTTTTGTCGTATTGGTCCTCAGTTTAGTGGCGAGGTAGTTTCCGTCCCGCGCAAGCTCATGGCGTTATCGCCTTCGATGTGAATTCCAACATGAAGACGTCGGCTTGGCGCTTACTCTTGCTGCTTGTAGTGGTCTTTGCAATGGTGCCGGTGGCCCTAGCGAAGATCGAGGTACAAGATGATGCCGGTAAGATCGTTAGCGTAGCAAAGCCGGCGCGCCGAATTGTTAGTTTGTCACCCCACGCGACGGAGTTGCTATTTGCAGCAGGGGCCGGACCCTATGTAGTAGGGGTAGCTGCCTACAGCGATTACCCCCAAGCAGCTGGCGATATTCCTCGTATCGGTGATGCTAGTGGCTTGAATCTGGAAAAGATCGTCGGTTTGCGCCCTGATTTGGTAGTGGCGTGGAAAAGTGGGAATCCCCCGCGAGTGCTAAAGAGACTTGAGGAACTCGGTATTCCAGTGTTTCGTTCAGAGCCACGAAGCATGGGGGATATCGCCGAGAATATCGAAGATCTAGGAATGCTGGCCGACACGCTGGACGTGGCTCGGCGCG
This sequence comes from Proteobacteria bacterium SPGG2, assembly GCA_001643475.1. Classification (GTDB taxonomy): domain Bacteria; phylum Pseudomonadota; class Gammaproteobacteria; order Acidiferrobacterales; family SPGG2; genus SPGG2. The sequence continues at coordinate 7,732 of LXTK01000233.1, forward strand.
AGAGCGCCGATTTCAGGCTACGGTATTCGGACCTAAGATCACGCTATGCCCACCGGAAGGCGGTTGGTGTGTTCTACCAAATCTGGCATAACCCACTTATGACTGTGAACGGACAACATCTTATCAGCGATGTTATCCAACTATGTGGTGGCATCAACGTATTCTCTAATTTGCCGACATTAACACCTCAGATCGATATCGAGGCGGTACTACAAGCGAACCCTACTGCCATTGTTGCTGCTGGCTTTAATGATTCAACTGTGTTGGATGGCTGGAAAAAATGGACCTATGTCGATGCCGTCAAGAAAGATAATCTGTTTCTCATTCCCTTCAACCTGATCGCACGTCAAAGTCCGCGTATTCTCGACGGCGCCGAGCGAATGTGTGCCGCTTTGCAAAAAGCCAGGGCGAGCTACGAGTAACAACGAACAAAAAGCTGGATGCATCCTCCGTCCTCCACTTCAGTCCTCTCGACCAACGGTCGGTACGGCCGGCGGAAAGGTGCCCTAGAGTGTCGGTCTTTGCAAAAAACGTCTACCTAGAACTGTCCCAGCTCCGCCGTCCAAAAATTAATTCTTAATAGATTCAGGCAGTTAAGATTTAGAGGGGCGTAGCATAGAACTTGCTCGCCACTATTAAGACAGAGAGGCCAGTAATGCTGTATTGGTTTGATTTGTTTCGAGCTCCGCAAGCTCCGCATGGATCCGCACACCGAACTGCCATGCCAGTAACGTCGGCTCGTCTCTTTACCCGCGCCTTTGGCGCCAACCAATCCACAGCCCCATGGCCCTTTCGATTCCGTCAGTCCCCGTTCTCTTAGTATCCGGACCTTTGCTGTTCACGCTGACTCTGGCTAACGCCGCAGAGTCACCGACCCACGCTGGTCGCTTTCAAATCGTGTCTGGCGAAGTAATTCTTTCGATCAACGATAATGATCGGCGCGAAGCGCGCGTCGATGACACGCTAGAACCAGGTGTAAGGGTGACAACAGGTGATAACAGCGCTGCTCTCCTGGCGTTCCCAGATGGGCAGATCATCTGGCTGCAGTCGAATACTTCCTTCCTGGTTACAGAATATCGATTTATCGAGACACACAAAAAGCGAAGCAAAATCGTTTTCTCTCTGTTTGAAGGCGGTCTACGCGCGTTCAGTGGTCTCATCGCCAAGCGTAACAAAGCGGCCTTTAGCCTAAGAACGTCTATGGCTGTGCTGGGAGTCCGGGGTACCGATTTTGCCGTCGTGCTGACAAAGGGTGCCAGCACTGATACCAAAGACAGCTTGTACGCAACGGTATACAGTGGCGCGATCGCGGTGAAGACGCATGCCGGCACCGCATTTGTTGCTGCCGGGCATACCGCTTTCGTTCGTTCGTGGTTCGAGCGGCCAACCTTGATACCCTCAGAAGGGCGTCCGGCAGGCGTTTTTGTCGAACTCGAAACCATACCGGCACGGCGTGCTGGCGATAGTAGACCGTCAGCACAAACCCGACCGGCGGCCGGCACAGACAAGACGCAGAGACCGGCTCGGCCGGAGCGGCCGGAGCGTCTGAGCAAATCACAATTGCGAGATCTACCACATCACTTGGCCGGGACTGGTACGCACATAGTCGTCTATTTTCCGTAGTACGGACTTACATGCCCAAGCCGGTGGCTTAACTTTTACGGAGAACATTACTTATAGGGGAGAACATTACTTATAGGGATGAGTTGGCCGGTACGTACGAATATTCGGCACTTGCTCGTAGCGCTCGTGTTACTCAGTGTGGCACTACTGTCTCACATTGATACGGCATCAGCTGCCGGTGAAAAGGGTGAGCTTAGTCTGGCGACGGGCATGGATTTCAGCAGCGGTGACTACGGGGAAACCACCAATACCGATATCTGGTATGTGCCGTTTACGGTAAAGTACGAAACGGACCGCACTATTTTTAAGTTCACAGTGCCCTACCTGCGCCTCACCGGTCCCGGCGCTGTCGTTGGCGATACGGTGGTGGCTGTCAGTAATGATCGGCGCAGAACAGAATCTGGTGTAGGCGACGTCATTACAAGTGCATTTTTTAATCTGCTGTCCGGTTCAGGAAGAGCGCCACTGACCGATCTCGGTGTGAAGGTTAAGTTTGGGACCGCCGATGAGGACAAGGGTCTTGGGACAGGGGAAGAGGACGTGTCGTTGCAACTGGATGTTGCCGAGAGAGTTGGACAGTTCTCGCTTTTTGGTACCGTGGGATACAAATGGCGAGGAGACCCGGATGGATTCGAATTGGAGAATGGCGCATATCTTTCCGTTGGTGGCGGACGCAAATTTCGACCCAAAACCAGTGGTGGATTGATCCTGGATATAAAGGAGTCGGGTTCACGAGGACGAGAAAACGTTGTCGAGTTGACAGCCTATATTGGATGGAAAGTACGAAAGAAGATCAGTTTGCTCGGTTACGCGGTTGTCGGTTTTTCCGACACGAGCCCTGACGGTGGCATTGGTTTTCAGGTCAACTATCGACCGTAGTGCGATTCCTTCGTGTATTTCTGTTCAATTGCCGTCCGTCTTGTTGCCATCGGACTCGGCTGACCGCCATAGGACGTCACTATAATCTGCCTCAGCGTTCAACGTCCGCCCTATCACAAACAGCAGATCCGATAAACGGTTTAGGTAGTGGATAGCAACTTCGGATACTTGCTCTTGCTTGCTCAAGCTGATGATCCGGCGCTCGGCACGTCGGCATACGGTACGGGCGACGTGACACACCGCAGCTGCCGTACTTCCACCAGGCAGGATGAAGTCCTTAAGTGGCGACAGGTTGGCATTTAGATCGTCGAGTATTTGTTCAAGTTCGTTGACGTGATGCTGTTTAATGGCCGTGTGTCCTGGCAGGCACAGTTCACCGCCGAGGTCGAATAAGCGGTGTTGCACGCCTACTAGGCATTCGTGAATTTCCTCAGGTAGGGTGTGCGTCAGTAATAGCCCTATAACACTGTTTAGCTCATCGACGGTGCCATAGGCCTCCACTCGTAGGCTGTCCTTGCTGACGCGAGTGCCATCGCCGAGGCCGGTAGTGCCATCGTCGCCGGTGCGCGTATAAATTTTTGAAAGGCGATGCCCCATCGGTTACGGTTGTTCCAGTTTGTAAATAACGGGCAATTCTATATTAACCGATTTTCCCTTGAGCAGGGTTGCGGCCTCGACTAGGGGCTCAACTTGCCGCAGTGCCTTGAGCGCCGAATTATCAAGCAATCGGTAGCCGGAACTGCGAGCGATGTAAATGTTGGTGAGCTTTCCATCGGGTTGTACCTTGAACCCGACTTGCACATGGCCTTGCCACCCGCGTTGTCGGGCAATGGCTGGATACGAAAAATAGCGTGCGAGGTCAGTTCGCAGTTTTCCGCGAATGTGAGCGCTCGCCAATTTCGTTTCATCACCGGTTGTTGTATTAGCGGTTGTTACAGGGCGCTCAAGCTTAACCGTGGACGGTATCGCAATGGGCTTATCGAGAGGTTGTCGCTGGCGCTGCCTAGCTGTGAAAGGCGCAGGGTTCGACGGTTCGCGGAATGCAATAGGTACCGCTGTTTCCATGACGATCGGATTTTCGCGAATATCTTCGGGTTTGCGCGGTGTTTTGTTGACTTCCAACTTGGCGACCGTTCGTAGTCTTGTTGGTGTATCAAAATTACTGTCGCGCTCGTTATCGCGGGTGGGCCGGGGTTTTGGGCGACTGGTTCTTGTTCCGGCAAGCCGCGACTCCTGCGAGGTTGCAGCGGTGCGAACAGCGATCGATACGCTTGCTCGATCGAATGTTATCAATCCAACTGAGAGAACCGCATCAGAACGGTAATCAGGCAATAAAGGCGCGGACCACGGCGCTAATACCATGAGGTGGACGGCGGCCGAAACTGCTGCGAATTTCAACATATATAGTTTAGCCCTCGCTCAGAGGTCGCTTGGTTGATAGGCTAAGGTGATAACGATATTTCGACCCAACATGTTGAAGGTATCAATGGTCTGGTACTCCTTGTCAAAGACATTTCCGATGCGTGCTCTCAACTGCCAATCTTTAGATATTCGTCGCGCCGCGCGTAGATTCAAGATTCCGTAACCCGGAACCTTGATCGTGTTAGCAGTGTCATCGTGACGTTCGCTTTGGGCGAGCACAGTCAGACCGATCTCCGTATTACCGACTCGCCGATCCAGGTCCAGCTTTAGGCTCCGTTGGGTTCTGCGTGCCAGTATATTATCCGTGGCATCGTCGCGTGGGTCGACATAAGATAGCGTTGCCCGTGCCCTCCAATCCGCGAGGATCGCGGATAGCTGTGCCTCCAGCCCCTTTATTGTCACCTCGTCGATGTTTTGTGGAATGAAGTTTGCGTCCAAAGCGATCAAATCGTCGATGTTGGTTTCATAGATGCGCACATCCCAGCCGCCGTACCGATGCTTGCCACTTAGGCCGATTTCGAAGGATTTGGATGTCTCTGGGTCCAGATTCGGGTTGGCGGTGGGAAAAACCAGGGGCCCAAACACGAAAGGCGGGAAGAATAGATCATTGAAGGTCGGTGCCCGAAATGCGGTGCCGTACAAGACCACTAGCCGTAACGGATCAGCAAGATCATAACCCCATGCTATGTTTCCCGTGGTTTCGTTACCGAACTGCTCATTGTCATCGCCGCGTACACCTAACAAGATGTCGTGTTTGCCGAATCGACCCTGGTACTGGGTGAACACGGCGTCGTTGCGCCTCGATGTTTCCGTAAAATTAGTGGTGCTATCGAGTCGATCGTCACGCAGATCGACGCCGACGGTGACGATCTGATCGGTGCCGAGCGTCAAGTCGTTTTGCCAAACGAATGACCGAATCTCGGTATCGAATCGGATTTCGGGTGCGGCCCCATCGTCGCGAAATGTGCGACGCTCGTCTAAGCTGCGCCCTATCTCGACGAGCGTGCCCCAGTTTGGTGCCGGCCGCGCGCGCACCTTAACGCTAACGATCTGTTGGGTGAAATCGTCCTCGTTACCGCTGGTTGCGAAGTTATCGAATTCCGTATTGCCGTCTGCGTGTAAACCAACAACCTCTACTTCGCTCCCATTCGCAAACCGGTGGCCAAAGCGCCCACTAAATGTATTATTTTCATAGCCATCGTCATCAGGTTCGTTAATCGGTATCCCAAACTGACTCGTCGGTTCGCGTGCATCGATACCGTTAGTACGAAAACGACTGACGCTGACATTAAACCAATTGTTGTCCACGCTCCCCGAGAAACCGGCCGTCACCTCACTGGTAGCGTTGGAGCCGGCGCTAACTGCGACACGAGCTTGGGGCGGCCCCTCGCCCGTGCGCGTGAAAATCTGGATCACGCCACCAATTGCCTGCGAACCATAGAGCGTAGAGCGTGGACCGCGCACAACCTCGATGTGATCGATTTCCGATAGTGGAATGAATTCCCAGGATGTCGTTCCGGCTGACACTGAGCCGATTTCAACACCGTCAATGAGCACGAGCACTTGTTCGGGATCGGCGCCCCGCATAAAAACGGACGTGAGCTTGCCATAGCCACCACTGCTAGTGACGTCGAGGCCGGCGACACCGCTTAAGACTTCGGCTAGGTCCAGTGCACCACTATTGTCGATTTCTTCGCGCGTGATGACGGTTACCGACGCAAGCGACTCATCCGCAGTCTCTGCGGTCCGGGTGGCGGTAACGATTATCGGCGATTGTTGGTCATCGGCTGCATATGAGATTTGAACAATGGCGCACGCCGTACCGAGCACGGCAAGCCAGGCAG
>LXTK01000086.1 GCA_001643475.1 Proteobacteria bacterium SPGG2
AGAAACTATCTCGGCGACTCAAATCCGAGAAAGGCGAGTATGCCTGGGCCTCATGGTCAAACCAAAAGCTGCTCGACACGCGTATCTGTGATCTTGATTTACGCATCGAGCACAGCGAACTCGACGCGCGCATCCGGCAGCTACGTAAAGAGCTCCGCGACCAGGGCTTCGTTTTCCGACCACATTTCTGGCTATCAGACGAATGGTATTCGCCCGACGGTGTGCCCGGGGTAGGCATACCATTTTTCCTGGTTCACCCGCGTTTAAAGAGCCTCGAAAACGAACACATGCTCGAGGTCGAGGGCGGCACGCGTGATTGGTGCATGAAATTATTGCGCCATGAAACCGGCCATGCCGTGGTTAACGCCTACCAACTTCACCGTCGGCGCAGTTGGCAACAGCACTTCGGCAAATCCAGTGTAAAATACCCGGATTCGTACTTGCCCCGCCCTTACAGCAAACGGTTCGTGATTCATCTTGATAACTGGTACGCCCAGAGTCATCCCGATGAGGATTGGGCAGAAACTTTTGCAGTATGGCTAACACCACGCTTTGATTGGCGTGCCCGCTATCGCGGCTGGCCTGCCGTAAAGAAGTTGGAGTACGTCGATACGTTAATGAATGAAATCAAATCGCATCCACCAAAAGTGACAAACCGCAGGCGTGAAAGCCCGGTGAGCTCGATGCGCATTACCCTGCACCAGTTCTATAGGGAGAAGGAAGCTCGCTACGGCCGAGACTTCGCCGGATTTTATGATAGAGATCTGCGTCGATTGTTCTCGGACAAACCGGAACACAAGGCCAATGAAAAAGCATCACGCTACATCCGCCGTGTACGCCACGAAGTCATGAATATCGTGTCTAACTGGGCATCGGAATATAACTACCGTATCAACGAAGTCCTGAAAGAAATGACAAATCGGTGCGATAGGCTAGACCTTCGGGTCGGTCAAGACGAGAACAAACTCAAGCTACAACTAGTCGCCTATCTAACCACGCTCATAATGAATCAACTACACACCGGTGGATTTCACGTAACGGTATGAAGAAATTGCGCGTCATGCTTTTAGTGCATTCGACCCTGGTGCCGCCGGACGATCTGCACCACTGGGAAGACCCGCGCATGGAAAAGTATCAGACCGAGCAGGATGTTAAGACAGCGCTACTAAAACTCGGGCACGAAGTAGAAGTGGTCGGCGTGTACGACGACCTTGCACCCATACGCAAGACCAGAGAAGGGTTCAAGCCCCACATCGCCTTCAACCTCATCGAGGATTTCGCCGGTGAGGGTGCCTTCGATTACTACGTAGTGAGTTACTTAAAAATGATAAACGTGCCCTACACCGGCTGTAACCCACGCGGTTTACTGCTAGCACGCGACAAGGCGCTATCGAAGAAACTTCTGACTTACCACGGCATTAATGTTCCGCGTTTTGACGTATTTCCGCGGCGGAGAAAGTTCAGGGTATCAGCCCGCCTACGCTACCCCGTTATCGTTAAATCATTAATGGAAGAAGGGTCGGTGGGGATCGCGCAGGCCTCTTACGTAGAGAATGAAAACCAATTGCACGATCGCGTCAATCTCATCCACGAGAAAACGCAAGGCGACGCCATCGCCGAACAATACATCGACGGGCGCGAGCTCTACATTACTGTCGTCGGCAACGCCAAACTCGATGTTTATCCGTTTCGCGAACTCGTCTTCAAGTATGTCGATGAGGGGTTACCGAAGATGGCCACCTACAGTGTTAAGTGGGATTACGATTATCGCGAGCGCTGGGGCATCGATTATCAATTCGCGCGGAACTTATCGGCCGCGGTCGCCGAGCGTATCCCCAAACTCTGTAAGCGCATCTATCGAATACTGGGGTTAAGTGGTTATGCCCGTTTCGATCTGCGCCTGCAGCGCGATGACCAAATCTATGTGCTGGAAGCCAACCCCAACCCCGCCATTGCCGAGTTTGACGACTGTGCCCTGTCAGCCGAAAAGGCTGGCATCAAATACCCCGAATTCATTCAACGAATCATTAACTTAGGGCTGGCTCAGAAGCAGGCCAACTAGCCGAGCCACGGCCCGTCCGCCTAGCGTGGACGCAACCTACCCGCAGCGTTATCCTGAACCCATGCTAGCCGTGCAACCGCTGCCAACACCTGATCCCCGCTTTACCGTCGAACGCTTCGAACCGGGCTATATGGGTCTCTACCGTCGCGGCGAGCTCAACGCGCGGGTTGAGGCGGCGCTGGCGGAACTCGTCGACTGTTGTGCCTGCCCACGCGACTGTCATATCAATAGACTCAGGGACGAAAAGCGCGTGTGCGGCACCGGCCGTCATGCCATCGTCTCCAGCGCGTTCCCGCACTTCGGCGAAGAGGATTGCCTGCGCGGTTGGCAGGGTTCGGGGACAATTTTCTTTGGCATGTGTAATTTGCGTTGCGTATTTTGCCAGAACTGGGACATCTCGCAACAACAATCGGGTAAAGAACGCACCGCCGACGAAATCGCTGAGCTTATGCTTGCGTTGCAGGCGCAGGGTTGCCACAACATCAACTTCGTCACGCCCGAGCACGTCGCACCACAAGTCATCGAGGCTATCGCGGTGGCAGTGCCGGCCGGATTACGGTTACCGATTGTGTACAACACCAGTGCTTACGATGCGCTCGCCTCGTTGCGATTGCTAGAGGGTTTGGTGGATATCTACATGCCTGATTTCAAGTTTTGGCATCGCGAAAGCGCCCGCCAACTTGCCAAGGCCAAAGATTATCCCGAGCGTGCGCGTGCTGCCATTTTGGAAATGCATCGGCAAGTCGGCCCCTTGCAGTTTGGTCGCGATGGGCTGGCGAAGCGTGGCTTGCTCGTTCGCCATTTGCTGATGCCGGGACAACAAGACGAAGCGGCGGCGATTTTCGATTGGCTCGCGCGCGAAGTCTCGCCCGACACATATGTAAATATCATGGGGCAGTATCGGCCCACGTATCAGGTCGGCAGCATCGCCAAAAGTGGCCAACGAAAATACACCGACATCGAACGCAATCCCGCTAGGGCCGAGATGGACGGCGCCTTGCAGGCCGCGCGGCAAGCGGGGCTATGGCGATTCGATGAACGCCACCCGCGATTAAGCCTGTTTGCAAGATAACAAAACGAATCGGGACCTTAGGTTGTTAGAGAGGAGAAACTGATTATGCAAATTTCCAGCGCCAATTTTGATAACAACCAACCAATCCCGAGCGCCAATGCATTCTGTGCCCCGGATTCGAACAGCCATGTAACGATGTCGAGTAACAAAAACCCGGCCCTGTCATGGAAAGATGTGCCGACGGGGACAAAATCGTTCGTCCTGATCTGCCACGATCCTGACGTGCCCAGCCAAGGCGATGATGTAAACCAAGAAGGCAAGGCCATACCGATCGACTTGCCGCGTATCGATTTTTATCACTGGGTGCTGGTCGATCTACCGGCTACCGCAACCGGGATCGAAGAAGGCGAATACTCAAATGGTGTAACCGCAGGCGGTAAAGACGGGCCGGTCGGCCCTAATGGTACGCGTCAAGGCGTCAACGACTACACCAATTGGTTTGCCGGCGATGCCGACATGGGCGGTGACTACTATGGTTACGATGGTCCGTGTCCACCGTGGAACGACACCATCGTGCATCATTATATGTTTACGTTGTACGCATTGCATGTCGAGAAGTGTTCGGTCGATGGTAAGTTCACCGGCGCCGATGTGCGCGAGGCGATTGCCGGCCATGTGCTAGCCAAGGCAAGCGTTACCGGGACTTACAGTTTGAATCCTGACGTCAAGGCCTAGGCAATTAAAGCCGGCGCGGGGGGCTCCTCAGTGCTTTACTGAGGATCTGCCGGCACTTGGTCTTGAACTCTGATGCGGTGCTGTCGTCGTACACCAAACTGGCGAGCTTGGTGCATTCGGTAATCGCGTCCTCTAACCCCCGCCAATCGGATGAGGCCTCTCTAAATTTCTTGACGACGTTCTCCGCGCCGTCACCAAAGGTAAGAATCGCCGTATCGATTAGTCGCGCCTTGATGCCGGTAAATGTGGAATCGCCGCCGCCACCACTGCCACGTCTATCCACACCTTTGTATTTGCCACGCCTGCCTACGCCGAGACGCCGGTCCCAAGACAGTGATTTGGCRGAAATGAAGCCGTCGAGCGCAAGGTCTTCCAAGAAGTTCTCGAGTTTGGAAATGACACTGGCCTTGTCGCGCAACTGGTTAACGTTGGACTTGCCGTCGACCAGAATCAGCACCGTGCGCAACCGCATCGGCAGCTGATGCTTGCGCGAGTTCATCTCAAAGTTCCCCTTCTCGGTACGGCTAAATACCAGATCGGCATTCATAGAAATCTCTCAATAACTTCAACATCTTGAACATGATGGTACCAAGAGACCTGCGATATCGCCAGCCACTTAAAGAGGATAATCAACTTTTCGCTCTAACACATTGTTATCATATTGGAAGTGGCACTCTAAAGACTTGCGCTGAGGCAATCTTCGATTGGCTTCGCAGCGGGCGCGTGCATCACCTTCATATTACGAAGCAGTCACGCTCCGACGATCTTGTAGTCAGGTTGGCCAAGTAACCTACGCGCTCACGCCACACCCACGGTACCGCGAGCTATGATCGTCGGAAAGCTGCAAAGGGCCTCTCGGAAAAACCAAGCCCGCTTCCGTACTTTCGACTTCGCAGGGCGCGAAGGAATGGCAATTCTTCTTGAAGGATCTTAGGCGCTTCATGCCACCGGAGCGCCTCGTACACATCAAGTTCAACCAGTATCTCGGTCCCCGGCTGGCGGCGGGGTTTCAACTGTCAGCCTGTGCCGAGTGATCTCTGGGATTACTTTCGCCCGGTCGGCGACACGTTCAACAAGCGAGCGATGCAAATCTCCAACACATTGTCGCATTTGGATGTCGGCCGTGATGCATTGCCTTAACGGCATTACTAAAGACAAAAAAATCCCCGCACGAAACGGGGGGAGTTCTTTGCTCAAAATGAGAAGACCGTACGGTTAGTTGTTCTTCCTGCCCCGCGCGCGCCAACCGGCAATGGCTTCGGCAACTCGGTCGCTGCTCCGGCAACTCGGTCGCTGCTCCCGGCGCGACTCTAACTCCTACATCCGTGTAGTCGTGCTCCCTGCGTTGCTCTACCTCCTGCATCCTTGCAGTCGTCCTCCTTCTGACCGCCATGGATGGCGGAAATGCAAGAGGATTGTCGGGAACAATCCTTGCCATGGAGTCGTGCATTGCCCTAACTTCCGACATCTGACCGCCATGGATGGTGGGAATGCAAAAGAATTGTCGACCGCTCCTGCGCATCCATGCGCCCGCGGCATTAGTACATCTGACCTCCAAGGACGGAGGAAATGCAGAAGGATTGTTGGGAACAATCCCTGCCATGCACGTCAGAACAATCCTTGCCCTGTCGGTCGCCTGCACTTAGAACAATCGTGCGAGCACGGCTTTCAGCGTATCCCACTTGTCGTCTTTGCGCCGGCCAGCGCCATAGCGTCGATCGCCGCCATCTGGATGCCAACGCAACGTACTGCGTCGATCCGATTGGCACCGCCTCTCGATTACGCGGCGTTCCTGTCTCAGACTATTTAACGTTTCCATCGAGCATCCCCACCTTTCACTTGGACTGTCCATTCAAGATTGAAAATGTTACGGACGCGGCGAGCGCGCCCAAGATAGAAAACTGTGGTGTACCGGGGCAGGCGACCGTACTGCTGTTCGTATTCCTGCAGCAGCTTGCGCTGGCGCGCGACAGGGTCACGACTCCCCTCGCATCGGTAATGGGTTGGGTGTTCGGTATTCGGTCCACGGTACCCCTCGCAGTGGCTCTTTAGTCTCGCGCGCATGGTCGTGATGCTAAGACCGCCTTCGGCCCGCCCAATGTCAATGAGGTCATCGCCCTGATATAGGCCATAAACACCCGGCTCATCAGGCGCTTGGTCGATGTCTTCCCTTGAAAATGCCTGTCGATTTCCGTTGATCGACATCATCCCCTCTGCTTGGGCAAGACACTGGCCTATTCTAAATCCGTTGCGCCAGATCTGGGCGCCCGCTCGTCGCAGAAACCGACACGCCGAACCCAAAACCTCAGTCGGCCAATGAGTCTCAGGGTAACGTTACCGACCTAACTTGTTGTCGCTAAGGATCTTTTTATACCCTTGCGACAAAAAATTCCCACATAAGGCGGGGTGGATGCTCACAACAAAACAGGTCCAATTATGGGCTTTTGCTTTTGTATCTCACCCACCTAACCACGAGCAAGCGCGCATTAAGCATTCCAAATTTTCTAGGCGGCTGATTCATAAGCACAAAGGCTTTGTCGGCTGATAACGAGTACCGCCAAATTGTAAAGTTTACCGACACTGCCGAAGCCTGATCTTTAAATCCCATTACTCTTTAAATCTACAAAAGAAGCCTCAATACATCGGAAACCAGCACAAAAGAAGGGTGTGAAGCTTTCCGACATCCCTATTTAACCTATAACAGCCGCCAATACTGCCAAGGCGGATCAGGATTATTCGTTCGCCAAATTCCACAAGAGTCGTGATATTGTTACTTCTGGGCTTTCTATTTGAGAGCAAAGCGTGCACGTACACTTCTCAGTAGATCTGGAACGAACGGAATCTGCCGACAACACTTATGCGTCGCTGGGACGTGCTTTAGCTTTTGCCACACGCCTCGAGAGAAACTGTCTAGCCCTTGCTGTTTTAGTAGGACTCAGGACTAACCCGCTGGTCAGTCAAGATGAAAATACGCTCGGGGATTTTTGCGCGTTCATGCACAAACGGCGCCTGGGTAATGCCGAGCAGCTACCAGACGACGTTTTCGCGGTCCTCGATGAAGCGCGACAAGCAAGGGATCACATTACTCACAAGGCTGCGATAGACATCGAAGCCCAGCTGAAAACCGACGATGGGCATGCGCGGACGCTCGATGGCCTATCGACCGCAGTTAGGAAGATGGCGGAGGCTGACTGGATCGTGTGCTTCGCAACGTCAGTGTACACGGACAAACCTTTGCCATCCGATTGGCATTCTAAGACCTACGCTGAGCAAATCGTGAATTGGGTCTGCGAAGTCACCAGCAAATCGACGCTCCAAGAGCTTTGAGCTTGCAAAAGCTTTAACACTTAGAAAACAAAACGGGCCGCTCAGCTAGCTGCTAAGCGGCCCGTCTATGTAAGACAAATGAAATTTCTAAGCCTTGATCTCGCCTGAGCCTTTCGTCACGGTGCACCGACGAACGCGCCCTCAACATGTACGTTTGTTGGGTCGCTGGTCTGTTGAAAATCGAATACACCGCCTATTGTGCTCGCACCAGGGCCCGTAACGCCACCGACAATTGTGCCTTCGGCAGCAAGGCCTGCGCCGACAAAGCTCCCAGCACCTAAGGTCGCGCTAAAGCTAGGGCCGTTCACCGACCCAGTGAAGTTCGTAACCCAGTTCACGCCACCATCGGTAACGTTCATATTTCCTAGTGTTAGCGCGCCAGTTGCAAAATTAACATTCGCCGTGAACGATGTCACCTGCACTGGACCTGGCCCACTACC
>LXTK01000201.1 GCA_001643475.1 Proteobacteria bacterium SPGG2
TGATGCTGGACTTCGAGGAACATCCGGAGGCGCCACCGCCGGCCGGGCCCTGGGCACCACCGCCCGTCCCCACTGCACTGGAACTGATGACCGAGGCCATGCGGGAAAACACCGAACAGATGCTCCGGGAGAACCCGATCGAGCGGGTGCGTTCCTTCGCTAAGAACCAGCGCATCATCCAACGCGGCATGGAGGCAATGGCGAAGTTCTTCACCGAGCCTGCCATGACGGCCCCGTGGAACGCGGGGTTGGTCGGACCCAAGCGAGGCCTCAAATGGTTCGTGCGTGATTTTGCCACGTTCCGGGAGATCCGCCGACAGTTCGGTGGCACCATCAACGACATCGCCCTGGCCATAGTGACCGAGGGCGCCGCCCGCTACCTCGATGCTCACGAGGAACGCACCGACGGCCAGAACCTGAGATTGATGTGCCCGGTCAACGTACGCACCGAGAGCGAAGCGGACGGGCTTGGTAACCGCGTTTCCGCGATTTTCCCGMSGCTGCCAGCATCGCMTCCCTTCACGCCCCGACAGCCTGACCAGCAGCACCGAAGAGCGCCACCACGCCTACTACCGAGATCTTGGCGTACTTCGGACAAGTTGGCGCCCTTCGGATGAATTCACCGACTAGCGGCGTCCCGTTCGCCTCGAAGGACGCCACCATTGCCGAAGGGCGCCAACCGCAGAGTGTGGCGTACTTCGTAGGATCTGGCGCTTTTCGTACGCGTCATACGGTGAAGCACGGACACCGGCCCGAAGGGCGCCAACCTGGTAACGTGGCGTACTTCGGTGAAATGGCACTCTTCGTGCGACACAGACGGGGCTCACTCGGACGTCCCAGCGAAGTGCGCCAACCCCAGAGTATGGCTTTGGCGCCCTTCGTGGCCTTGCTAGGGGTGGGGTACCAGCTGATCTGGGACGAGCGCGAGGCCTCCAGCCGCGCCTGGCTGCTCCCGGCCTTGGCTTGCATTGGTCTCGCCTGCCTGCGGGTTCGGCTGCTCTACCTGCTCTTCGTTCCCTTCGCGACCTGTTTGCCGCTGGCGTGGCGCCAGCCGCGCCGCAGCTTGCGCCTGGGGGCTTGCGGCTTGCTCTTGGCCTGCGCCCAACTGCTGGCGGTGCACCACCAGGGGATTCGCTTCGTGATCAGCCATCCCGGGGTGTCGGTGCGACCCGACCAGCCGCACGCCGCCCAGAGTCTCTTCCGCGCTTTGGAGCTGCCGCTGCGCCTGTGGCACCCCGCCTCTTGGGGCAGCTACCTCAGCTTTCACCTGGGCCTCGAGTCCTTTGGTTTGGTTGCCTAGATCGTTTTGTGCGATCGTCCGCTGCCGCTGTAGGTCGCGAAGTCGCTTTGCTTCGATTTTTAGGCGGGGATCCAGCTGCCTTAGGGTGCGGATACGGCTGCCAATGCGATTTTCCAGTTGTTGAACTTCTTCGCGCTCGCTGTCGCGCTTGTGGACCGTCTTATTCAGTTCGGTTTGCAGTGTCTGAATGCGACCGCGCAGACGTTTAAGCTTGGCCGCATCGTCATCGGCGCTCACGATCGCGACCGATCCGAGTACATATGCCGATAAAATGATCGCTACTACGACCGGCTGAAAGCAGTGTGTAGATAGGTGCTTGATTGCTGGTGACAATAGGCCGGTTCCCTTGAAATCCTATATTATTGTATAATGGTATTGTAATATAGGCTTAGAAATTGCCAGCCTACCCGTCGATTTAACCTTAACCTGAGAGAATTAATTAGGCATGGGTGTCACTGCTGAGAACAGGCGCGAAGCCCTGATCACAGATGAAGATGATATTTACCTAGCGTCACGTGCCATGAAGGCGATGGCGCATCCACTACGCCTGAAAATACTGTGCATCTTGGGTGGCAGTAGCGAGGTAAGTGTCCAAGATATCGTCGAACGGGTGGGTACCTCGCAAAGCAATATCTCCCAGCATCTCTCGATACTACGCGACAAAGGCATACTTGCCTTCCGCAAAGATGCCAACCGGGTGTATTACCGAATCGGTGATACCCGTATCGTGTTGCTGATCAATGCGCTGCGCGAGGCATTTTGCGGAAATCAGTGATAACGTACACACGGTATTGATCTAACACCTAGCTTAAGTAACGGCGATGGAATACAGCGATTTTGTGATCAAGTATTGGTACCTGTTTGCCGGGTTTGTCGTTGTGTTGGCGATGCTGGCGGCTGGCCCCATAACGCAGTTGCTGCATGGAATTAAGAACATCAACGTCTGGGAAGCAGTAAAGTTGATCAATCATGAGTCGGCAGTTGTTGTCGATGTATCGGAGCCGCAGGAATTCAAAACGGGACATATCCTGAACGCGATAAACATACCGCTTGGCGGATTAGCTGGACGGGTTAAGGAGCTGGAAAAGCATAAGAGTAAACCCGTCGTATTCACGTGCCGCACCGGTAACCGCTCCAGCCGCGGCGCGGTAGTGTTGCGCAAGCAGGGGTTTGAAAAGGTCTATGCGCTTGCCGGCGGGTTGGCGGCGTGGGAAAAAGATAATTTGCCACTGGAGAAAGCGTAAGCGCGAACCTATACAGCAACGAGATAGTACAGTGGCAGAACCAATCCCTGATCCTAATTTCATTTTTAAGTTTCGGAAGGCCTACCTGAAGGATACGTTCTACGAAAGCCCGAATGTTCCTCGCTTGTTGGCCGAACCGAAGCCCCAGCAGGTCAGTAGCTCAGTTCAATGTCACCCACCAGGCGATGGGGCGACGAGCAACGATGCTATGAGGTTGTTTTGCATGTCAGAATCTCATCAATCCAGGATGACGAGGTTGCCTGTGGTAGAACTTCAACAGGCGGGCATCTTTGAGATCGCAGGCGCCGCCCCGGAAAAACTCCCCATTCTGCTTGAGGTCCGTTGTCCGGATAACCTTATTGCTTTCGCGCGCCGGGGCGACCTAGGGGTAAAGGGCGGGCTCCCCCAGCTGCTTATCGACCCGGTGAATTTTCACGCGTGCTATACCCAAAAGCTCCGCACCGATGAGCGACAGGCCCAGGGCTGAGGCGCAACCCCTCGTTTCGAACCCCGCCGATTTCGCTGCTGCCAGGAATACATAGCACGCCACTTCACGATGACTGGCGAAAACAAACCGCTTGTCGCTATCTTCGGTGCCGGCTCTTGGGGTACCGCACTTGCCATTCTATTGGCCCGCAACGCCTACCCCACCAAGCTTTGGGGTCACGAGCGCGACGAGCTCGAACGCCTAGAGCGCGAACGAGAGAACAGCCAATACTTACCCGGCATCGCTTTTCCAGAGGCGTTACATATTGAACATGATTTGGTGGAGTTAGCGCGCGCCGCGAATAACATACTGATCGCTACCCCAAGTCACGCGTTTCGAGCCATCGTCGAACAACTCAAACCCCACGTTGCGCCAAGTGCGATTGTTGCCTGGGCGACCAAGGGACTGGAACCGGGCTCGGGCAAACTCCTTCATCGCGTTGCCCGTGAAGTGCTTGGTGACGGTATAAACATCGGCGTTGTTTCTGGCCCCACCTTTGCGCGTGAAGTCGCGACAGGCTTGCCCACCGCGTTCACCGTCGCCGCCAACGACGAGAATGTTGCGGCACATATCGCTAGCTGGCTGCGTAATGAGCGCACGCGCGTCTATACAAGCCGTGATATCGCCGGCGTCCAACTCGGTGGGGCAATAAAGAATGTGATGGCAATCGCGGCTGGGATTAGCGATGGCCTCGGATTTGGTGCCAATGCGCGCGCTGGGCTAATCACCCGTGGGCTGGCCGAACTCGCGCGCCTTGGGGTTGCTATGGGCGGTAAACGGGAAACCTTCATGGGCCTGGCGGGGGCCGGCGATTTGATCCTTACCTGCACTGACAATCTTTCACGCAATCGCCGCGTTGGACTAGGGCTAGGCGAAGGCCGCAAGCTGCCCGATATCCTCAGGGAGCTGGGCCAGGAAGCGGAAGGCGTTGCGACAGCACGCGAACTCTATGCACTGGCCAAACGCATGGGCGTGGATATGCCCATTACCGAGCAAGTATACCGTGTCCTATACGAGGATCGTTCACCCCAGCAAGCGGTGGAGGCCTTGTTGAGTCGCGAACCGGGGAAAGAATAACCCCTCCCCGCTAGTCGGAGAGGTGACCTACAAGGCAAGGATTGTTCCCGATGGGCAGGAAGCCCAAGTGCCGCAAGTTCAGGCGACCTACAGGAGGTAGGAAGTTAGGGCAATGCATGGAGCAATTGCCGGACGAACAGGAGCGGCCAACAATCCTTTTGCATTTCCACCATCCCTAGCGGTCAGATGTAGGAAGTTACGACTCCAGGGAAGGAGGAGCTAGAGTCGCGCCAGGAGCAGCAACCGAGAGCAACGCACGACTGCATGAATGCAGGACGACTGCAGGGATGCAGGAGGTAGAGCAACGCAGGGAGCGGTTGCCGAGGTAGACCGCGTCGGGAACAGCGGTCGAGGAGCAGTTGCCGGCTGGGGAGGGGTGGGTCAAAACATGCCCCATACCGTCAACAATGATCCCATTTAGCCGTTCTCGTACCCGTGAAAAACGGCTTTTTGGCTCTGACCGAACGTTTGCCGGCTTTTCCAGGGCGTTGGCGTGCTCTTTGCATAAAATTCGCGAAGTCCCTTCTAGGGGATGGAAATCGCCAGGCGGGACCTGGTACCGCAATTTAGACAGCAATAGGAGCGTCGTAATGGGAAAGTCAGCTTCAACCCTCACCAAACGGCCCGAAAAGCGCAGAAAAGCGCGGCGCAATACCGCCGATCGTCGTGACGAGGTACGTTGGGAAAAACCATCATCCAAATCCAAACGCGATGAACGGCGTACCGGTACTGGCCGCCGCCAGGAAGACAAGGTGTGGGATAAGATTCGGTCTAAGAGCTAGGCGCTCGAGATCCAAAGATATCTAGGAAAGCCCGGCTACGCCGGGCTTTGTCGTTCTTACGAACTCACTGGAAACCCGAGTTGGCGCCAGGCCTCGTACACCACCACCGCTACCGCGTTGGACAGATTTAGACTACGCATGTCGGCAAGCATCGGGATCCGAAGGCGCTGCTCGGCGGGGGTCTCGGCCAATAGCGTGGGCGGCAGACCGCGTGTTTCGGGGCCAAATAGAAATGCATCGCCCGGTTGATATTTCACAGTCGTATAGAGGCGTTTGGCCTTGGTTGAGAAAGCAAACACTCGGTTTGGCTTAATTTGATTCCTGAAGGTATCGAGATTGCTGTGTGTATGCACATTGGCCCACTCGTGGTAGTCCAGTCCGGCCCGCTTTAGTTGTTTATCATCAAGCTCGAAGCCAAGCGGCTCGATAAGATGTAATGTCGCCCCCGTATTGGCGCAAAGCCGGATCGCATTGCCGGTATTAGGAGGGATCTCCGGTTCATAAAGGACGACGTGAAACATCTTTCTCTCCGACTTCGCCTGGTCTTTCTGATTCAGTCGCATAGCATTGGATGATAGGTGGCTAGTGTAAAAGAAGACCGGACGATGGGCGAAGGGGCGTGTGTTGCTGACAGCGAGCAGGGCTAAACTGAGTAGTTGGCTAGCTGCGTTTGTTGTTGTGGCGGCCCTGATTTTGGCCGCCCAATTCAACGGACCAGAGACCCGCTTCCTCGCCGCAGCGATGACTCTAGTCATTGTTTGGCTCGTCAGTGCCTTCCTTCGGACTTATGAGGACGGGCTTCGCAAAGAAAAGCCAAAAAAACCGGCGGCCTCAAAGAAAGTAGCTTCGATCGAGAAGAAAAAGCCAGTTAGGATTCAACAGAAGCAAGACAAGGTAGTAGTCGCGTCGCTGGACCATAACATCACTAACTCGTCTTTGAGTGAAGCCTCCGAGCAAGGCGTTGTCGAAAGAAAACTCAGGACGTTACCGCCGGCCGACGAAGCGGAAGAGGCCTATCGTGAGGGCGTGCAAAACCTGCAACAAAATCGCGCGGACGAGGCACAAGAGAAATTACGCTTTGCCGTTGCCACCGATCCGCGGCACGTTGAAGCACGGGAATTCTTGGCCGCATTGCTAATGCAAAGGGACAGCCTAGTGGAGGCTGAGCAACTGTTGAATGATGGGCTCGCGGCGAACCCCGAACACCATCGCTTCGCGCAATTGCTTGCGCGTATCTACATTCAGCGCGGCGCCAGCAAGCAGGCGTTGACCCTGCTCGAGCAATCGCAGCCCTATGCCAAGACCGATGCCGAGTTCTTCGGGTTCCTGGCCGCCTTGTATCAACGTGATGGTCAGCATGACAAGGTCATCAAGGCCTACAGTCGAGCCGTGACCATCAACCCGCAGCAAAGCCAGTGATGGCTGGGCTTAGGCATCTCGTTTGAAGCCGAAACCAACTGGAGCGCCGCCCCATCGACGTGCCGTGGCCGGGCGCGGACTCAACGGCAAACTCGGACGTTATGCGCGCGAACGGTTGGCGTCGGTGCAACGTAAAGTAGCAAGCAGTAATTAGCGACAACTAAGACCGATCAATGCCCACTGGAGTGATGATATTCGTCCGACAGAAACCCATCTATCGCCGATTCAGCTTGTGTCCACCAATTGCGGGTTTGCTTCAACAGGTTTTCCTGGTGGCGCGGCTGGGGTTGCAGACGATTTTTCGGGGCAGGTATAGTTGGCGGCCGATCATAGGCCATGGCAATGAGGTGTCGTGACTTTCTAAGCGTTAGGTTCTTTGGTTTTTGGGCCTCGAAGGTCGTGCTCAGCAGAAATACGGCGTCGATCTTGGTGATCCGGAAAGTCTTCCAGAAGGGTGCCGGTTTGCCGGCGGTGGAGTAGCCCTTTACCTGATAGCACTCAGCCACCACACCACCGTCACTATCCATGTAGACGACGTGTGGCTCGACAACTCTGAGGTGGTGTTGGCCATCATAACGGATGGCGGCCCGACGGCGTTCCTTCGCAGCCTTGCTCAGCAGCTTGAGTACAACTGGTATCATCCTTAATTCCCCCCTCATAGTGCTGTTGAAAACGCCTGGTCAACTATTTAGGTATGGCACATGAATGCAGAATGGCCCCGTCAGGATAGTGGCGCGCCGACAACTGTAGAAGAATCCCGGATAAATGGTCAGATCAACTTGGCCCCTATTTTGCAGGGTCCAAACGAGTTTATATGCCAACGTTCGTGTGCTCTGACGCAGGGTCACCCCGAGGCCGTGTTCCATGATTGACCGATTGGCATCACCGCTGGTCTTCGAGCGGAAATATCGGTATTCCAGGCCAAAAGAGCCTGGACCGTACCGGGCGAGGCCTTTCACCCCCCTGGGCTCCAGGAACGACGGTTGTTTCGGACTGACCCCCTCGATCAGCTGATCGATGTACGGAACCAGCGCGTTGTCGGCGGGCGGCTGGGGCTCTGGCAGTAGCCTGGGGCGCTACCTCGGCCGTTTCGTCCAGCCTCGGCTGAGGGAGCTCAGGAGCAGGCTCCGGGGTCGGTGGTGGATTGGCCGCGGCAGGGAGTGGCGGTTTCGCCTGGGCCACCACAATCGATGCCCTCTGCGGCGGCGCTGTGGGGGCTGGTTTAGGTGCCGGTGGTGGCGGGCTTGAAGCCGGC
>LXTK01000303.1 GCA_001643475.1 Proteobacteria bacterium SPGG2
GACTCGGGAATGCCTTCCGCCGCTTCTAAATCGCCATTGTATAGCGGGATATTTTCTATAGATGCGAGTTCCAGCACACAGCCGTTGGGTGTGAGCGTGCTAGCGGCCCGTAGTAGGGCGCCATTGTACGAGCCCTTTCGGACACTTCCCGAGATTCCAACAATCGTTGTCATTCTCACCCTCCTGTGGTTGGCTGTATGTCGTGGAGCGACTCTGTTCTTTTGCCACGCACAAAGCGCGACCTTGGCATCGATATTACCCCATGGCGGACCCACCAGCTTGGCACCGATTGGCCCCGATAGGCCAAGTCTGGATAGCAGGCCGAGTGAACTGGCGCGCAGCGGTTCGCCTCTCTAGAATGGGCTGCGGAGGATTGGGCCATGACTGCACAAGCCCGTAGATTGGTTTCGCTCGTCGACGAGCTGAAGGCGCTGCTCGGTGAACGATTGTCTACGTCTGCCGCCGTGTGTGAGCAGCATGGTAAAGACGAGTCTTACCACGCGCCGGCCTCACCCGATGCGGTGGCCTTTGCCGAGAGCACCGAAGAGGTCGCAAAAATCATAACTCTGTGCGCTCAGCACCGCACACCGGTTGTCGCTTTTGGCACCGGCACTTCGTTGGAGGGGCACGTGGCGGCACTCTACGGAGGCGTGTGCATTGATCTATCTCGTATGACTGACGTACTGGAGGTGAATCAGGAAGATCTCGATTGTCGAGTACAAGCTGGCGTCAGGCGCAAACAGCTGAACGAATATCTTCGCGACACAGGATTGTTCTTTCCCATCGATCCAGGCGCCGACGCGTCTTTAGGGGGTATGACCGCCACGCGCGCCTCCGGCACCAATGCCGTGCGTTATGGAACCATGCAAGGCAACGTATTAGGTTTGACGGTGGTATTGGCGGACGGGCGGATCATCAAAACCGGCGGACGTGCGCGTAAATCGGCGGCCGGGTACGACCTAACGCGGCTGTTTGTGGGTTCGGAGGGCACGTTGGGTGTAATCACAGAGGTGCAGCTACGTTTGTACGGCATTCCGGAGGCAATGTCTGCCGCGGTGTGCTCATTTCCTACCCTAGAGGGTGCCGTCAACACAGTAATCATGACGATTCAAGCGGGCGTTCCCGTGGCTCGTATTGAGTTGCTCGACGAAGTGCAAATGGACGCTGTAAACAAGTACTCCGGCTTGGAATATCCTGTGCAACCGACCTTGTTTTTTGAGTTTCATGGCAGCACGGCAGGGGTCGAGGAACAAGCGGAGATGGTGGGCGAATTCACCAAAGAATTTGGTGGTGGAGATTTTCAGTGGGCGACGCGGCAAGAGGAACGCACTAAGCTGTGGCAAGCAAGGCATGATGCGTATTACGCGGCGCTGGCTCTGCGCCCTGGTTGTAAAGGTTGGCCTACCGACGTCTGTGTGCCCATCTCGCGTTTAGCTGAATGTGTGATCGAAACCCGTAAGGATATAGACAGCTCAGGCCTGTTAGCCCCCATTGTGGGCCACGTCGGCGATGGGAATTTCCATCTGGTCTTTATTCTCGATCCAGATGACGAGGCGGAAATTGCCCGCGCGGCTGAAGTCAATGAACGCATGGTCCGTCGCGCGCTGGCGATGGGGGGGACATGCACGGGCGAGCATGGTGTGGGCTACGGCAAGATCGAAATGCTAAAGGCCGAGCACGGCGAGGCAGTCTCGGTCATGCGCCAGATCAAAATGGCGCTTGATCCCGAAAATCTAATGAACCCCGGAAAGATTGTATAGCCGTTTCTTGCTAGGCCTACGAAGGCAACGCTAGGCGCTGGCCCGCTTCGAATCCTTCTTCTTTAATTTCGCTGGTGCAACGCCGCGGCGCTTAGCCGGCTGCTTCAGTGGCCTGAAGTACCGAACTAACACGTTGTCGTGCTCGCTAGGGTGGTAGCGTTGGCTACCTAATTCATTTGCCTCCCGGAGTATCTTTCCGAGTACGAGCGCGACCAAGAAACCTATTACGAACCATCCTCCAATGATGACGATGATGTCTCCTATGTCAATGTCCATATTGCCCTCCTGGCAACCCTCTCCCGTTACAGGGTTGCCATAATTAAGCATCGCTGGTTTCATTCCGAGATGACAATGCGAACCGAGACAGAAGGTGTGAATTGTCGGACGAACGGCTGGCGTGGATGCCGTTAACAAGAGGATCAGTCGTTTTATACGATGTCCTGTGACCGCGGGGGTTGTATAACAATCAGGCGCCGCTGATGGTGGCACTGGTAGCGCTGCGGTTGCGGCGGCCGTTCTTGGGTCTATTGGTTAGCCGCAGCTTGTTGGACGTGCCGTCGAGTGCGTAGAGTAGGTCGAGCAGTTGTATCAGTTGTCGGGGACCTAGAAACTTAGCGATGGCGCGCCTGCGTGCATTACGACCGAGGCGACGTGCGAGCGCCTTATCGGCAAGCAAGCGTGCTACAGCATCCGCGCAAGCACGCGTATCGGTAGGATCATTGACTAATAGCCCATGGACACCGTCGGCAATCTGATCCTGTATACCGCCGACCTTACTGGCGACGATCGGGCGACCTTTGTACATTGCTTCGGTTACGGTTAGACCGAAGCCTTCTCGCAAACTCTTCTGCACCACTACCGCGGCATGACGCTGGATCGCGTTGACCATGGCCGCATTCTCTTCGATGTCTGCCATCGGCAAGCACACCAGATGGATTCGCTCCTGAGCCGCCGGCGCTAACTCAGCCCATTGGGCGACACAATCTTGAAAAACACGCAAACCCTCAGGATCATCCGTGACGCTTCGAGGATCAGGACCGACCAACGCCAGATGCGCGTCACCCATTCGATGGCGCTGATCGGCAAAGCTGTGTAATACGCCGGCCATATCCTTAAGTGGATCCCAGCGGGAGACTTGAACCACCAGTGGTACGGTTGGGCCCGGCACGGGTCGGGTCTGGGTGATCTCGGCCCGCCGCGTGACTCGACCTGGGCTGCGACCCAACCGTGTGAATTCAAGGCCACCGCTACCCGGGTTGCCGGCGAGCAGGCCAATATGAGTGAGGATGTTGCGAGCCGTGGTGCGACTCATGGATTGGTTTTTGATCGACAATGCGTCGATTGCCGGCGGAATGATGAACGCCGATTCCGACGAGAGCCAGGCCGGTACGTAGGCGGCGCGCGAAAAGATGCACGCATGGGCCTGCTCGACATAGGGTCTTAGGAACTGCCAGGCCTCATCGGCAGCTCGGTTCATCTCGTCTTGGCCGATGTGGCATCGCCACAGCACGAGTGCCCCTGCTCGGCGTAGCGCCGGGGCCAGCCCGACCGTCTGTGGGTCATGCAAGATTACAATATCACCCGATCGCACGGCGGCCAGAACCTGTTCGGCGTTTCGCTCCGTGACCCGCATAAAGTGCTTTTGTTCATGGGTGCTGAGTAAGCCACCGTCGCCGTTTTGGCCATGCAGCCGATGATGGATGCGTTTGGTGAGATTAAAGAATGGTGCGTCTCCGTCAGTCACGAGCCACCGTACGTCTAGGCCGGCACCGCGCTCATAGGCAAGCAGAGTCTGCAACATCTCTGCCACGCCACCACCCTGAGCGGTCGAGTTTATGTGCCACACGATGCGACCGTCGAGAACAGCGCGGGCCTCATCGATAACATTGCGCAGCCGCGCCGCGCTACGCGTGCCGATTATGGGCGATAGGTGATCAAAGGACAGGCGTGAGATGGGGACATCTTGCATCCCCACTGCCTAAGCAAGCTTCGTACCAGAACCCTGGGAGGGTGGCTGTAGGCAGTGCCTCCACAAGACCAAGTTGCATGAGCCCCCCCCGGCGTGTGCACGTTGACCCATGGCCGATGTAAACGCGGCAGTCGCTTTGTCAGCCCGGAACGTTCCCCGCCACCCAACTAAGTGTCCAGGTGACGGGTAGCGTCACGATGGCCGCAACCTGCGCCGTAACATGACCAGGGCTAGGTCTGGCGGAAGTCGAGCGTAGCAAGTTGATCCGTGGGTCCTATCGCTCGCTTCGCCTCAAGCTGCCGGATGTTGAAGTGGACGTAAAGGCACACAATCTCGTATCACCTTGTTGGCCCTGGCCAGTCTCGCCGGGATCGGCTGTAAGATCCTCAACCACTACCGCTACGTATTTGTAGTTGGCTGTTTCTAGCCCGCTGTCCGACCATGTCTGCGCACCCGCCGATGCAGAGATCAACAGCAGCAGGACAATCGTTACAGTGAGTGGTCTGTTCATGGGCGCCTTCAAGACCCCGCCCTAGGTAGCTTCAGGGGTTACCTGACACACTTACGGTGGACTAACGACAAGACCACGCCTCTACAAATGCTTTCTGCACTAGTTTGTTAGCACCTGAGTGTAACTCTGCCGGATTCTTACGCGCCCAATTGAGAAAAACGAGGTGCACCTGCTTTGCGGTTACTCCCCGGGGAAGGCAAAGACTCTCGCTAAGCATGTCGTCCCACAGGGCTTTCTGAGCTTCCCACCAGGCTTTCTGATCTTTCGTCGCGCCTTGCGGTATCTCCTGATAACGCGCCCGCTGGGCGGCCATGTCCTGGCTATCAGCGATACCTAGCAGATAGCCAAGACAGTACCTCCAGGACATACCGCCGTCTTCCGTCGTATCTGTCTCGCAATGTTTCAGCAGTTGATTGCCTGTGAGGAAATCCGCCGAGGTAGTAAGCGGCCACAACAGAACTGACACTGCCAAGATGCTCTTCATGGGTGCGCGCGCTCCGAGCCTCAAATGAAAACAACGCTGCTGACGATGCAAACCCTACAACCCATTGCTAACCAAAATGCTAACACCAGCTGGTACAGCCTGATATAGGGCGGAATACGGAGAGCCGGAAGTCCCTGCGAAACAAGCTTATTATAGTTGCCCGTCGCCATCCCGGGGGAAAAGTCTGCGCTCGTATCGAGTGGCAGTAGCCGTGAATACGTCGCGCCAGCGTCGTGTGAAGGGCTCCAGACACCACCACGGCCTCTCAAGCCGTGTACACATTGTCTAAAGCGTAGGCATCCTTTGTGCCAGAACCAGGAGTGTAAGCAGAACGTCCCAAGAAAAAAGCCCAGATGCCCCCCGTCGGCTGCCCGGCTAACGCGCGTCATCTGTTCCTCCAATGGTTTTCAGGGCCGCTTGCCAACCAACTGATCGGAATGAGGGGGTATTACAAGGTATTGGACGGGGTAGAGCGGTCTAACGAATTAGACCCCCCGATGTTTAATAGCGACGCGATTTCACTGTCCTGGTTACAGTGCTTTACTAGACAGTCACAGAATAAGAACAGGAAACCCATCATGCTCTGTTTCTACCTCACCCCTCAACAAGGCGACTTCAACCAAATCCCCGAACTTCAAGTCTGCATTGCCGAGGCGCTCTATGATGTGGTTTCCCCGCCAAAGTGATGGCCAAACGATGTAAACGCCCTAATTCTTTTCAAGAGCTAGGGCATCTAATTGCACATTAGTTTCTTGACCAAAATTCGGTCAAGGAACTCGTAAGGATGCCAGAACTAACAACTAGCCGAGACGAATCTACAAGGGTGGACAGGATCCTATGGGTGGGCGAGTAGATCATAGGTCCATGGTTTCCAGCGTCAAAGTTAAAACTTACTTTCGATTTGAATTGCGTTACTTGATGTTGCGGCACGATAGTTCCGCCAATCTCAGTGACCGGATCGCCCTGGAGACATACCGACAGAACAAGATATTCAAACATATTTTGCTTTGGATCTCCGGGACCAGAAATTGTTTCCAGGCTGATCGTTAAGTCGCATGTGCGCGCGCAGTGGATGCAATCGCTTTTGCCAAATCCTTCTTCGTCGGTCCGAGCGAGAACAAAGATTTGACCAATAAATCAAGGGAGACGGCTGAATCCCCCGCCTCCATCTTGGCAACTCGTGACTGGCTTGATTTGATGCGATCGGCCACAGCCTTCTGGCTCAGTCGTTGGCGTTTTCGTTCTGCTCTCAGTTG
Organism: Proteobacteria bacterium SPGG2; assembly: GCA_001643475.1. Classification (GTDB taxonomy): domain Bacteria; phylum Pseudomonadota; class Gammaproteobacteria; order Acidiferrobacterales; family SPGG2; genus SPGG2. Next base: position 5,981 of record LXTK01000303.1, read on the forward strand.
TTTGCCAAGCGCCAACTTCATCTCAATGTATGCAACTTCCTCGGGAGACAGCCCAAGGAAATCCTCCGCAGCGTGTAGTCGTCCCAGGTCTACGAACATTGTGCCTTTAACCTGGGAGGCCGAGGCGATATCCGGGCTAGGTACGAGGTACACGTGAAACTTCGGCCCTGGCCCTACCTCGAAGTCGGACTCCAGATGGACAGTGTCGTCATAGACGGTGACGGCGCCACCGCCATAGTGAACTGGGTCCGACGGATTGCGACTGGGGGAGGGAAAATGAAAGGATAGAAGAAAATGCCTAAGCGGAAACCAGCCACGGTACCGAGAATACCGCCACCTACGAAAGAGATTATAATCTTTTTCACGTTTTTTCGCTGATTTTAAAGCTGAGATACTAGATCGCTTGTTTTCGCAAGCCGATCGACCAGTATATTGAGGAACTGCTTATTGAAGCGCAGTTGCAAATTGCCTGATGCTTCGGACAAGGAGTTAGTGTGAACCTTGATCAAGGTGACATCTGTTTCGGACACCACGCTAGCGGCGCGTGGCGTACGCGATTGTTTAATAAATGCCATTTCACCAAAACAGTCCCCGGCGTTGAGCCGATGGAGCACTTTCTTTCCCTTTTTAACCTTGGCCTTACCTGATGCCAGGATATAAAATGACTGCCCGGCCTTACCTTCGCGAACGAGTGGCCGCTGTGATCGAAAGTATTTCCAGGAACTAATTCGTAACACTTCCCAAAGTTCAACGTCTGTAAAATCTTCGAAGAACTCCAATCTCTTCAAGACATCGAATTTTTTGGTGTCCCCGATCTTTTCGTCTGGTTGCTCCAGGTTAGTAAAGGTATTAGTCAGACTAAGTGAGAATTCGTTCCAGGTCTTGTAGCGATTTTTTGGGTCTTTTTGCATTGCGCGTTCGACTATGGCCTCTAGGGCGGGGGGTACGTCAGAGCGAAAGTTTCTGATCGGCGGCGGTGTCTCGTTGATGACTTTGTTTAGCAGCGTAAACTGGTTGTCCGCAGTAAAAGGTACGCGCCCGGTGAGTAACTGATGCATGACTACGCCCAGCGAGTAGATATCAGTTTGATGCGTCAAGGGTTTTTCGGTTACTTGTTCGGGCGACATGTAGGCCGGTGAACCGAGGACGCCTGATACCTGTGTGCGATCGGACTTAAATGCCAACGCAGTCCCGAAATCTGTAATTTTGATGTCGGTATTCTGACCTAGCATGATGTTGGCCGGCTTGATATCTCGATGTATGACACCCTGACGGTAGGCGTAATCGAGTGCTCGACAACATTTGAAGGCTATTTCAACCACCTCGCTGAACGGTAGTAGATTTTCGGCGTCGCAACATCGCTCTAAGGTGCCACCGGGTACGTACTCCATCACCAGATAGTGACGATCATCATCGACCCCTGCGTCATGGATACTGGCAATATGCGGATGCTTTAGTTTTCCAGCCAGACTCGCTTCGTTCAGGAATAGTTTTTTGTAACGTTGACCATGCGTGGGATCCTGGAGGGCCTGGCTGTCGACAAGTTTAATCGCTACTTCACGGCCAAAAAAAGGATCCTCAGCCAAGTAAACGGTGCTCGTTGCGCCGGTCCCAAGTTTTCGCTTGACCCGATATTTGCCGATTTGTTTTGGCGTGGAATTGCGCATATCGCCACTGTTCATCAAAGCGAATCGATCGTCAAGCGATCGACTGAGCCGGCCTGGGTTCGTGCTTTTTAATCTGCTGGGAACACGGTGCGATAACTGCAATAGCAGCTGGTGGCGAATAATGGTAACGCTAGCGTACCACCGATGAGCCAGACCGCGTAGCTGCTGGGGGCAAAAACAAACGATGTGAGCCCGCCCATGAAGAAAGGGCCGACTAACACCCCAAGTATCACCGCAAGGGAAACGATGTGTCGTGCGCTTGTCCGTAGGCTCAGGCCGAGCGCCGGGACCACTGCTTCGTCCCGCAGCACGATGAGGGGGACGGCATAGATCAGCGACATGCTTAAGCCTAGATAAAGCAAACAGGCCACCGATTTACCAGCCAGCGCGGTCAGGAAGTCTGATCCTTGCACGGCGGCGAGGTCCCAAGCCCAGGCGCCGTCGCTCATCACCTCAACCGAAATATTTATGAGTAGCGCCATCGTTAAAGCGTAGATAGCCAGTATGAGCATGGTGACCGTGTACTTTTCGTCACGCAGGGGGCGCAGCAACGCCCGATGAGAGCGTGCGAAAGCAGCCATTCGCAGCGACGCCGGCAACGACATCTTCTGCTTACTCAAGTCGTTTGCAGCAAGTAGGCCACTTGACATTAGAACTGGTGCAAGCAGTGCGACCAGCAAACTACCGAGAAAGGGGATGAGCTTCAGGAGAATGACTATCACCATCGATACTAGTGCCATTCCTAGCAATAGCCAAGGATTGCGCTTAAACAAACGCCATCCGCAATCTAGCCAGCGTACGCCGAGTTTAAGTTGCTTGCGGAGCCTCTTCATGCGCAGATCTCCGGTTCTGCATGGGCCCTATTGCTTTGGCCGTTAACGTCAACAGCGTGTCACTTAAATATAGGCTAGCATATGGGTTCGAAAAGATCGTGTGAATTTCGGTGCTGCAATAATGACCAGGTAAGCGTACCATTTTATAAGTCCATGAAGTTAGACTGCAACATGATGGCCAATCTCTATATAGATATGGCGATACCGGCGCAGGAGCCACTGATAAGAGCACTACTAGCCCAACATCAACTCCCAAATGACGATATCGCACATCACCTACGCCACTTTCACGTTGCCAATTTGGATGGTCGTGTTATCGGGGCCATGGGGTTAGAAATCTATCGTCCTTTTGCGCTGGCCCGATCTTTAGTTGTATCGCAGGACCTATGGGGTCAAGGGGTAGCACGGCAACTCTATAAGCGAAGTGAGTCATACGCACGTCAGCAAGGGGTCGCTAGCCTCTATTTATTGACGCTGACGGCACCGCGTTTTTTCGGCAAACGCGGTTTTGTCGAGATCGACCGGAGTTCGGTACCCGGCAAGATCCAGAAGACCCGTGAGTTCGCCGAAATCTGTCCGGCGTCAGCCACCTGTATGGTTAAACATTTAAACGATCCCACGCACGACCCAACCCAATAGACCATACCCGAGAGCATCGGTAAACTGGCGAACCCTTCTCTAGTCAGGTTTGCCATGATTCGCCTGTACGACTATTTATCGTCTGGAAACGGATACAAGGTGCGTTTACTTTTGACGCTGCTTGCCATTCCGTTCGAACGTGTCGAGCTTGATATCGTTAAGGCTGAGACACGGACCCCAGAGTTTCTGGAAAAGAATCCCAACGGGCGAATCCCGTTGCTCGAAACCGAGGACGGTGACCTCCTTGCCGAGTCCAACGCGATCTTGTTCTATCTGGCAAAAGGTACATCGTATATGCCCAACGATCCGTTCGCGCGTGCCCAGGTTATGCAGTGGATGTTTTTCGAGCAATACAGTCATGAACCTAACATCGCCACGCTGCGGCATTGGATCACGCACCTGGGTGTTTCTAAAGAGCAACGGGAGGCGCTTGCCCAAAAACAGAAACAGCGGTATGCCGCGTTACAAGTCATGGAGAAGCAATTACAGAACCACGAGTTCTTCGTGGCGGAGCGCTACTCGATCGCTGATATTGCCCTTTATGCGTATACACACGTAGCGCCGCAAGACGGTTTTGAGCTGGGGTTGTTTCCAGCTATTCGTACTTGGCTGGACCGTGTCAGTCAACAGCCTGGACACATACCGATAACACAAGGGTAAGGGAAGGCGTGACTATGTCAGACGATGTACTTATTAGGACTGGTGAGGAAAGCGATGCCGCTGCGCTCACCGAGTTCAATATTGCAATGGCACTGGAGACCGAGGGCAGAGTGCTTACGCTGGAGGTGGTGTCAAACGGTGTACAAACCTTGCTCAAGAACCCCGAATACGGGTTTTACGTGATTGTGGAGAAAAGTGGTGAAATCGCGGGCTCACTGATGGTAACGACTGAATGGAGCGATTGGCGCGACGGTGCATTCTGGTGGGTGCAAAGTGTTTATGTTAGACGCGATTATCGACGTCAGGGTATTTATCGCAAACTCTATGAATACATCAAGGCGAAGGCGGCAAAGAGAGGAAACGTTTGCGGGTTTCGGCTGTCCGTCGACCGTGATAATGCAGTAGCTCAACAAGCCTATTTGAAACTGGGCATGTCTGAGACATGCTACAAGATTTTCGAGGAGTTAGTGTGATGAGAATCTTCAAGCCAACTTAGACCTGCCTGCGAGCTGCTGTAGGACGGTTCCTACAACGATAAAGATCAAGCCCGCTATAGTGGCAGTTCGAATGTCCTCGCCGACGAGAAAGTGAATAAATACTAGTGACAAGAACGGCGCAAAGAAGATAAGTGTGCCTACTCTGGCGGTGGTGGTTGAAAGCTTAAGTGCCTTTAACCATAGGACGAAGGCGATGCCCATCTCGAATACACCCACGTAAGCGGCTCCTAGTAATCCTCGTATCGGCACGGCCTCGAGGCTTGACAGGATTATGGTTGCTAAAAGTACCAGTGGAAACGCAAAGCAAAAACTGAGAAACAGGCTTGCGACAGGATCGTTTTTGTCCTTGATGTTGTAGATCCAAAAAAGTGCCCAGATAACGGTACTGCCGAGCGCGAGCAATACCCCAACTGTATTGCTGAATCGCAAAGATAGCACGTCACCGTGGGTGGAGATTATTACTACGCCTAAATAGCTGAGAAGGATGGCGCAGAACTCCTTCAATCCAAGTTTCTGTTTTAAGAGCGGTACAGACAGAATCGCCAGCATTATCGCCCAGGTATAGTTGAGTGGTTGCGCCTCTTGTGCGGGTAGTAGGTCGTAGGCCTTTAGTAACACGAGATAATACAAAAAGGGATTAAGCAACCCTAGCAGCGCGCAACGACCAAGATCTTGTTTTGAGTATTTGAATAAGAGATGAAGCTTTTTCTGTATGACAAGTACGATAAACAGCGTTAGGATCGAGACGATAGTGGCGTAAAATAGAAGTTGAACGGGATCCAGAAAACGCAGCGACAGCTTGAATGCGGTTGCCGCCGTGGACCAAAAAAACACGGTGACCAGGGCATAGGCGTAGGCTTTGCCTTGGCGTGTCATTCTTATGTGGATTGATCTCTCAGCTTGGTTTTCACAGCATACTATCCTAGTTGTTTGGGGAGCTAAAGGTTTGACCATTGAAGAAGGAAGCCATACGCTGATGCTGTGATGAAAGCACGTCCAGCAACCGCCGAAGACGCCGAAGCTATTGCCAAGATCTACAGTCAGGGCATCGAGGAACGATTGGCGACGTTCGAAACTTGCGCCCGCACAACCGACGATATTAAGGCTTGGTTTTCTGCGTCCTATACGGTGATTGTCGTTGAGGATGTAGGGATTATTTTGGCTTTTTCGGCGACGTTTCCGTACGCTCAGCGTGAATGTTACGCGGGTGTGCGCGAATTCTCTGTCTATGTTTCACGCGACCACCGTGGCAAGGGAGCGGGTCGAGTCGCCATGGAGGCACTTATTGCCGAATCGCGCAAGCAGGGGGCCTGGAAATTGTTGTCCCGAGTATTTCCAGAAAATGAGCAGTGCCTGCGCCTTCTCGGTTCGCTAGGATTCAGACAGGTGGGTATTTACGAGAAACATGCACAACTCGACGGTGAATGGCGCGACGTTGTCATTACCGAATACCTTGTTTGAGGGTCGAGCAGGACTATTTAAACGCGGCCAAGTAGGCAATAAATGATGCGCAGTTCTCGCCGCGCCGCGTTTTGCGAAATATGCCGTTGCCACTGGTACCATCGCTAGCCGTCCCTTCCCAATAGCAGTCCACTTGCGCAAACCCCGCTTCATATAGGGCATCCTGCAACTCTGCAAGTCCCCAAAGTCGCCAGTTATAGGTAAACGCGCGTCGTATTTCGCTGCCATCCCGAAAGCGAAAATGTATGTAGCACTTGGTTTCAGCCGTAACCGGCCAGTATTCGTGTTGGTCCCATATGTATGTGAAGCCGCCAGCAACTTTCGTTTCTTCTTCGGTCTCTTCCATGGACTCTGTACCGCCCTGAAGATCGATTACAAACAGACCATTATCGGCCAGGTCTTCATAGGCGGCGCGAAAGTACTCCATAAGCTCGCTGCGTTGCTTGAATACACAATAGGAAAAGTTTTGCGCGCACCGTAGATCGGGTGCTGTTCGGCTGGGTTCGCGTACATCCTTTTGGTGTAACAGGGCGCGTGCCGCTGCCTCGTCAATAGGTTCGAAGTTGTGGTTACGACCCCACGCCAATGGCTTCGGATCGATGTCAAAGCCTTCACCGGTATATTCAGGTCCGCGCTTCACCCAGGTGGCCGTAAGCAAAGCTGTTCCGCAAAAATCTTCGCGAAAGTGATTGGCCCGGTGACCACGCGTACTTTGGTATACGCGATCTAAGAACTTGATATCGTCGTCTGCGGATTGAACCGAGCGCTGATATAGATCGTACTTGTCTGCAGTTTTGGCGGTGAACTTTGGCTTTCGCCCTTTTCGCTTCTTCATAGATTATTCGGCGAACGTTGAGAAACGGCAGCTATCTTCCCGGCATGCTGTCGCGGGCGCGTCGCATTCTAACAGTCAGCTATGAAATTAGCGATCCTTGTTAAAGACCTTTTGAAGTTCATTTAAGGAGCGTGTGATGTCACTCAAGGAGTATCGGGTGTTGCGCGGGCTCGTGGATGGAATAACGAAAAGATCGGTTCGTCCCAATTGTTCTGTTTGTAGGCCGATGGCTGCGTGAGGGTTAAAGCAAATCTTATAGCCGGTGAGCCCAACGAAACAGGCGACCTTCGGCTGGAAACGCATCAGTTTTCGTCTTAGTGTCTCGACACCGGCTTTGTATTCATCGCGTGACAGCTCGTCGATACCGCGGGTTGGCCGTTTGACAAGGTCGGTAAAACCGATTCCCTGTTTCAGCAGGCTAGCGTCATCTTCTGGGCTTACCGAATGGGTCACTAGTCCCGAGGCGGACAGGGCCGACCAGAATCGGTTTTGCGGCCTGGCGAAGTAGTGGCCAGCCTCGACCGAGTATCGACCAGGGTTGAGCCCAACGAAAACTATGTTTAGCCCGGGTGCAAGATAGTCCGGAAGTGTTTTACCAAAGGCTTTAGGTCGGGACCTTCCCATTCTTCCCACAATAGATTCACGGAGCCCCAGCTAGTTGTTGTCAAAGGCCAGATCGCCGTCTTTGTTCGCGTCGTACAGGATCAAGAAACCAAGCCCTATCCCTCCATAGACTATTAGAGATGAATTGGTG
>LXTK01000038.1 GCA_001643475.1 Proteobacteria bacterium SPGG2
CACAGATGTGCTAAAACTGCCTTCACCATACACGCCGATAGGATTAGTTTGTCTTGGGAGAACACCTTAGATCGTGCGGCGAGAGTTTTTAAGGCGGTATGTTGTTGCCATGGTGAAACATCGGCAATTCGGTATGGAGTAAAAAGCAATGGGTAACTCAGAGCTGCGAATCGATGCACTCACGCCCGCAATCGGTGCCAATATCACAGGTATCGATCTCTCCCAGCCCACCGATGCTGACACTGTCGACGCCATTTACCAGGCGTTGATGGACCACCTGGTTATCATTTTTCCAGAGCAAATCATTCTGCCCGCGGCACATCTTGCTTTCGCAGAAAGTTTTGGCGAACTGGACCAACCGCATCATGTATATCCACACGTACCGGGTTTCGAGCGTATCGTACAATTGGAGAACGATGCCGACCGGCCTCCCGACACCAATGCCTGGCACACAGATCTCACGTTTAAACAAAACCCGCCCTTCGCCTCCATCCTTTACGCAAGAGCGGTGCCGGTAACCGGTGGCGATACGCTGTGGGCCAGCATGTACGCAGCCTATGATGCGTTACCATCCGGAATCAAGGAACTTTTAACTGATCTTTCTGCCGTGCACGACATGGGTTCTTTCCGCAACGAGTACCTAGCGAGAGAGAACGGCATACAGGCCTTAAACGAAGCGATGGCGAAGGTTGGTTCGGCCGTTCACCCCATGGTTCGAAATCATCCAGTGACCGGCCGGGGGTTTCTATTTGTCAACCAGTCATTTACGACCCACGTCGTAGGTATGTCTTCGCACGAAAGTCACCGGTTACTACGCTACTTGTTCGACCATATCAACCAACCCGAGTTCCAGTGCCGGCTACGGTGGCAGGCCAATTCGCTAGTCATGTGGGACAACCGTGTTACTCAACACTACGCCGTGGCAGATTACATGCCGCACTACCGACTGATGCATCGGGTAACGGTCATTGACGACCGCAGGGCATGATTCGAAGCTGTGGTGTTCTAGACTAGGGTGGTGCCAAGCGCAGTAAATAGCCCGGACTGACTGATGCCGTCGAAGATAAATTGCACCGCCAGTGCCGCCAACAGCACACCGAATACGCGGGTGACAACATGAAGACCGGTGACGCCTAAAAGCTTCTGCAGATAACTCGCACCTATCAGCGCCAGAAAAGTAATAAGCAAGACGGCCAACATCGCAGCGATTACCATCAGTTGCAGGACAAACCGACCCTGGGTATTGGCAATCAGCAAGATTGCTGCGCCCATGGCGCCAGGACCCGCAATCAACGGCGTTGCCAACGGGAATACCGATATGTCCGCTTTAGCCTTGGCCTCTTGCGACTCATCTGCCGTGGTCGACACACCCCCTGATGAGCGCGCAAATACCATATCAATACTTATTAACAACAATAGAATACCGCCCGCAGTGCGTAGTGCGGCCAACGAGATCCCGAGATAGGCGAGCAATGCCTCGCCGATCAACGCAAATGCCACGAGTATGCCGGTAGCGACCAATGTGCCCTTTATCGCCATGGCACGTCGATGAGCAGGTTTGCTGTTCGATGTTATCGCCGTGAACATGGCGGCGACATCGATAGGACCGATAGTGGCAAAGAAGGTAGCAAAAGCAATAGCAGCCGTTTGAATCATTTCGCGAGGATTTACGCCGCCTTTAACTCAGCCACCGTCTTTTCACAGACTTCCTTGGCATCCCCAAACAGTAATGAGCAATTGTCCTGATAGAACAATAAATTATCGATGCCGGCGTAGCCAGGTCGCATGCTGCGTTTGATAAAAAAGACATGCTTGGCCTTATCGACATCTAGAATGGGCATGCCATAGATCGGGCTTGCGCGATCGCGCTTGGCAGCCGGATTGGTTACATCGTTGGCACCAACAACGAGGGCGACGTCTGCACTATTGAACTCAGGATTAATCTCGTCCATCCCGAAGACCAGGTCGTAGGGCACATCCGCTTCCGCCAGTAGTACATTCATGTGGCCGGGCATGCGACCAGCGACGGGGTGAATAGCAAATTTCACCTCAACGCCTTTGTCTTCGAGTCTTTCGACGAGCTCCTTTAGCGCGTGCTGAGCCTGAGCCACCGCCATGCCATAGCCGGGCACAATGATCACCTTGCTTGCATTTAGCAAGATAAAGGCCGCGTCTTCCACCGAAGACGATTTCACACCTTTCTGTGTAGCGGCGGCCACGCCAGATTCGTCCGCCGCATCACCCGTACCAAAGCCGCCGAGGATGACGCTGATAAAGGAGCGATTCATCGCCTTACACATGATGTAGGACAGGATGGCACCACAAAACCCGACGAGCGCACCGGTGATGATCAAGAGCTTATTCTCCAGTGTAAAGCCGGTGGCGGCGGCCGCCCAACCTGAGTACGAGTTCAACATCGATATAATCACCGGCATGTCGGCGCCGCCGATGGGAATGATCAGCAACACGCCCAGCAACAACGCGATGCCGATCATGATCAACAGTGATACAAAATGGCCGTTGATGGCGAAGTAGAGGCCGAAACCCAACATCGCAAGCCCCAACATCAGATTGAGCCAATGTTGGCCGATATAAGCCACTGGCGCCGCCGTGACCAATCCTTGCAACTTGCCAAATGCAATAAGCGATCCCGTAAATGTAATCGCACCGATGAAGGCACCAACAAAGACTTCGGTCATGAAGATGACAGTAAGCGTCCCCTCATGGGCGTGGCTCAGGTAGGTGCCAACCGCCACCAATACCGCCGCCAATCCGACGAAACTATGCAGCATTGCGACCAATTGCGGCATAGCTGCCATCTGAATGCGAAGCGCCACCACAATACCAATGATGGCACCTACGATAATGGCTGGAACAATAAACGTGTAGGACTCGACAGCTGGATGCAACAGCGTGGCGACGATCGCCAATATCATGCCCGTTATCGCATAGAAATTACCGTGCCGCGCCGTCGATGGATGCGAAAGACGATTGAGGCCAAGGATAAAGAGCGCCCCAGAAACAAGGTAAACAAAAGCCAGTGCGTTGTTACTTAGTTGCATACTGTTTTACCCCGCCTTTTTCTTTTTCTTGAACATCCGCAACATGCGTTGGGTAACCAAAAAGCCGCCAAAAATGTTTATCGATGCCAGCAACACCGCGCAAAAACCGATGACGGTACCGATCACACCCATTTCATCAAACCCAGCTACCAGCAAAGCGCCGACAATGATAATCCCGGAGATTGCGTTGGTCAGCGAAATCAGCGGCGTATGCAATGACGGTGTTACATTCCATATAACCCAGTAGCCGATGAAACAGGCCAACACAAAAACATACAACGCTACCATCAGTTCCGACATAATTAGTCCCTAAAGATCAATTCGGTTTCTTGAAACGTACGGTGCCGTTGTGAACCGCCAGTGCGGCCGCCGTAATCTCATCTTCCGTGTACTCGCGCAATCCGGACGTATCGTCGCCATCTTTCAACAACAGAGAAATGAAATTGAATAGATTGCGTGCATAGAACGAACTCGCATCCGTCGGCAGCAGGGCCGGAAAATTCGTAATACCACAAATAGTAACGCCGTGTTTGACCGCTGTCTTGTCAGCTTCAGTCAACGGGCAGTTGCCGCCACTGACTGCCGCCATATCGATGATCACCGACCCTGGGCGCATACCCTTTACACCGTCTTCGGTGATCAAGATCGGTGCCGGCCTACACGGGATCAACGCCGTCGAGATCACGATATCCATCTTTTTGATTTCTTCTTGTAGCAACATTTGTTGTCGCTGTTGAGCCTCCTTAGATAGCTGCTTTGCGTACCCACCTTCACCGGCCCCACTTTCACCAAGATCAAGTTCAACGAACTTGCCGCCAAGCGACATGATCTCTTCTTTTACCTCCGGTCGTACGTCAAAAGCGAAGACCTGTGCACCCAGGCGTCTGGCGGTGGCAATCGCCTGTAGGCCGGCCACCCCGGCCCCCAATACCATCAGCTTGGTGGGCTTAGCGGAACCGGCGGCGGTCATCATCATGGCAAAGAAGCTACCGTACAGCCTCGCCGCTTCGATGGTGGCACAATATCCGGCGATGTTCGCCTGCGAGGACAGCGCATCGATCGACTGCGCGCGCGAGATTCGTGGAACTAACTCTAGTGCAAATGTATCGACGCCGGCTTGCGCCAACCGCTCTAGGGTATCGTCATCGGCGCACGGGTCGAGAAGAGAAACCAGGATTGCGCCTTTCTTTATTTGCTCGATCTCGTCCGATTTCGGTTTCTGAACCTTAAATACGATATCACTGCCATAGGCCGTTTTAGCATCCACGAGTTTAGCCCCGGCATTTTTGTAGACATCATCGGTAAAGTGAGCGTCGACACCGGCGGATTTCTCGACGAAAATCTCAAGTCCCTTGACACGGAGCTTCTTGACGGTATCTGGGGTAACGGCGACGCGCGTTTCACCCGGTCGTGTTTCTTTAGGAATCCCGAGTTTCATGTTGTTGTAGTTCCGTGTTCCCAACAAAGCGGCGACCGATTATATATCAGAAGTAGTAAGATGCTAAAAAAGTCCTTGCTGCGCTCCACTATCCCGTTGCGCTTGCAAGCCCGGGGTTCGCCATCCTGGCGAACCCACTCAGCGGGACAAAGGTCCACCGGGCCTTTGTCTTGTTCCGCTTCGCCCCTGGCCTTTTGCGTCCTCCGCTCCGCAG
>LXTK01000009.1 GCA_001643475.1 Proteobacteria bacterium SPGG2
ATACTCGCCAGCACGGACACTTTTTTCCACCCCCTTAATCTTTGCCAGCAGGATAAATAACCAGGGATCGTCTATGATTTCTTCGAGACTGAGCTGCTGGGCAATCATCTTGATATTGCTGCCAGATTCGATCGTAAAGGTTCGCCCCGGTTCAGATATCGATACGGTTTGATACTGGAAACGCAAAAATTGAATGACCAGTACCGAAATTGCTATGACAGTGCCCAACAGCGCCCAGAGGAATATTTTTTTAAACAGTATTGTGGGCATATCAGCCGGTTGCCTGGGAACCTGCACTCTGCTTCGGATTGAACGACTGTATTAACATCTGGCTTATAGTCCCGGTAGAAAATGATGCATCATCGATGGACCGAACTGGTCGAACACCATGTACGCTATTGCATAGAAAACACTCACTGGCGCTTAACAACTCATCGCCTGCGTCRTTRAAGGCGATGGTGTTRCTGACGCCGCTTACTGTTCCACCGATGGTGTTATTGCTTGCGGCATTGATGATTGAAAGGCCAGCAGCGCCATTCCCCAAAGGGCTGGTGCCATCCAGCGCCGTTCCAACCAAGTTGCCTTGCACTTGATTTCCCGCCGTGCCGCTATCGGAAAGGAAGACACCGTGAGAAGCATTACCCGAGATCACGTTGCCCTCGACGCGTAACGTGAGCGTCGCCGTGTCCCCTTCACCCACGGGATCGGGGCTGGCACCGGTGGCAATCAGCTCGTTGTAGACAGGGGCGACGTAGAACTCATTGTTGACGCGCAGATCCTTGGTAATCATCTGGTCGGCGGCGCGGACGAAGTCCGATCCGTGCCGGAAGTTGTAGATCCCCACCGTCGCTTCGTTGGAGATGACCTGCTTCTCGACGACACGAGTCACGAAGCCATCGGCGTCGAGTCCAAGTTGGTGGACTTCAACGTCGAGGTGCAAGTGGTCGAGGTACATCCGGGGCCGGTGATCACGCGCTTTGAAGTCGAACCCGCGCGCGGCGTTAAAGCCGCACAAATAACTAACCTAGCACGCGATTTAGCGCGTTCGCTATCGGTTATTAGTTTGCGCGTGGCCGAGAACATCCCCGGCAAAGCGACAGTCGGCATTGAAATACCGAACGAGTATCGTGAGACGATCGCCTTAAGTGAGGTCTTGTCGTCTGAAACGTATGAAAGTTCAACCTCACCACTGACCCTGGCGCTCGGTAAAGACATCGGCGGTAACCCAGTCATCGTGGACTTAGCAGGTATGCCGCATCTGCTCGTTGCGGGCACCACCGGTTCGGGCAAATCGGTGTGTCTCAACTCATTAATCTTGAGTCTGCTTTACAAGTGTACGCCCGAGCAAGTGCGTTTCATTATGATTGATCCCAAGATGTTGGAGCTTGCGGTCTACGAGGGCATTCCACACTTACTGACGCCAGTAGTGACTGATATGAAACAGGCCGCGAACGCGCTCAGATGGTCGTTGGCCGAGATGGAGCGCCGTTACCGGTTGATGGCCGCACTCGGTGTGCGCAATATCGCTGGCTACAATCGTAAGGTGTCTGAGGCCGAAGAGCGGGGTAATCCAATCCCCGATCCGTTGAATACGAATAGTGAGGAAGTGTCTGCCCTTACCACATTACCCTACGTAGTTGTTTTGGTCGATGAACTCGCTGACCTCATGTTGGTTGTAGGCAAGAAGGTCGAAGAACTGGTCGTGCGGTTGGCGCAGCGCGCACGTGCCGCCGGTATACATCTAATACTTGCGACCCAGCGTCCGTCGGTTGATGTGGTAACGGGGTTAATTAAGGCCAATGTACCGACGCGCATTGCGTTTCAAATGGCATCGCGTGTGGATTCACGCACGGTACTCGATCGAATGGGGGCTGAGCAATTGTTGGGCCAAGGCGACATGTTATTCCTGCGACCCGGTATTGGTTTGCCGATACGTGTGCACGGTGCGTTTGTGTCCGATCAAGAGGTGCACAATGTCGCCGGCTTTCTAAAGAAAGGCAGCACGCCGGTTTACGATGAACAAATTCTCACGGGCGAGTCGATCGCGGTTGATGAAAACGGGAGACCACTGTCAGTGCTTAGCAGCGATAATGTCGACGATGATCCGCTTTACGATGAGGCGCTGCGCATTGTCACCGAGAGTCGGCGTGCCTCCATCTCCGGTGTGCAGCGACGTCTACGCATTGGCTACAATCGGGCGGCGCGGCTGATCGAGCAGATGGAACAGCAAGGTATTGTTGGCCCGCTGCAACGCAACGGCGGTCGTGAGGTATTGGCGCCACCTCCGCGGTAGTTTCACGGGTACGCCACGAAGGGATCCGAACTGGTATCATGCGTTGATCCCGCAACTATAACCCTATCGCAACCATGATAATGCGAATTCGTGCATTCACCGTTGGGTCGTTAGTAGTGATCGCGATGTTGTCTTGGGCGCCGCAGGTCCAGGCGGCCGATGACCTGCAACGTTTTTTCAGCGACGTGCAGAGTTATACCGCGAAATTCTCTCAGGTGGTGCTCGATGAATCTTTTAACACGTTGCAAGAATCATCGGGCACGCTATGGATCCAGCGTCCCGACAAGTTCCGCTGGGACTATGATATCCCGTTCGAACAACACATTGTTGGCGATGGCGAAAGGATTTGGGTGCACGACGTCGAGCTACAGCAGGTAACCGTGCGTAGAGTAAGTGGTGGATTAGGGGCAACGCCGGCGTTGTTGCTTGCGGGTCGGGGAAAGCTAGAGGAAAACTTTTCAGTAAATAGCTTAGGCTCGCAGGGTCAGCTCGAATGGACACAGCTAATCCCAAAGAATAAGGATGGCGGTTACGAAGAGATTCGTATCGGCTTCGAAAACGGTCGCATCCGCATGTTGGAGATGATAGATGGTTTCGGTCAAACGACGCGTATTGTTTTGCGTGATGCTAACGAGAATGTGGAGATCGACGCCGGCAAGTTTGTACTTGAACCGCCGCCGGGGACGGATGTTGTTGGGGAAATCCGCTAACATCTACGTGCGGTTATAGGGCGTTATGGCGCGACAACTAGTTATGAAGGGTACAGCGGTCGATGACCTGTTTGCGGAACAGGACGTGAACGCTTGGCAACCGCTCGCGGATCGCCTACGGCCTCGCTCGCTTGATGACTTTTATGGCCAGACACATTTACTAGCAGCCAACAAACCGCTGCGCCAAGCCATAGACGCCGACGCACTACATTCGATGATTTTCTGGGGGCCGCCGGGTACCGGCAAAACTACCTTGGCGCGCCTGATTGCGCGTAGTAGCGGCGCCTACTTTATTGCTATGTCCGCTGTATTCGCCGGGGTAAAAGACATTCGCGCCGCGGTCGATGCGGCCACACAAGCGCGCTCACAGGGGCGTCGTACGGTATTGTTTGTGGACGAGGTGCATCGCTTCAATAAGGCGCAACAAGATGGTTTTCTGCCGTACGTCGAAAACGGCACCTTGACTTTCATTGGTGCGACCACGGAGAACCCGTCGTTCGAGCTCAATAATGCATTGCTGTCGCGTGCACGTGTCTACGTTTTAAAACCGTTGCAGGCCGAAGAACTTTGTAAGGTCATCGACCGAGCCCTAGCGGATAAGCAAGTGGGGCTTGGCGAGCGCAACCTTGTTATCAGCGATGAGTCGCGCCAACGTCTCGCGATTGCGGCAGACGGCGATGCCCGGCGCGCCCTTAACTGGCTCGAGATCGCGGCTGACCTGGCGGAGGGCAAGGACGGCGAAACGTTGATTCAGGAGACGCTCATTGAGGACATCATTAGCGGTAACCTCAGGCGATTCGATAAGGGCGGCGACGTCTTCTATGATCAGATCTCGGCGTTGCACAAATCCGTGCGTGGTTCGGATCCGGATGCCACACTTTATTGGTTCGCGCGCATGCTCGATGGTGGCTGTGATCCGTTGTATGTCGCAAGACGGGCAGTGCGTATAGCCAGCGAAGACATCGGTAATGCCGATCCGCGCGCCTTGCAACTGGCCTTGAGCGCCTGGGATACCTATGAAAGGCTGGGAAGCCCGGAGGGCGAGCTTGCCATCGCGCAAGGGCTCGTTTATATGGCATGTGCTCCCAAGAGCAACGCAGTATATAGCGCGTTCAATGCGGCCATGGGCGATGCGCGGGAAAAGGGTTCGCTGGAAGTGCCGTTGCATTTGCGCAATGCGCCGACAAGACTCACGCAAGAGCTTGGCCATGGGGAAGGGTATCGTTACGCACATGATGAGCCTGACGCTTATGCGGCTGGCGAGAGTTATTTTCCTGAGGGCATCGGTGCCAGAACCTACTACCACCCGGTCCCCAGGGGTCTTGAGCAGAAGATCGCAGAGCGTTTGGCCTACTTGAGGGGTTTCAGCAAGGAGCCAAAGACGGCGAAGCTCAGTCAGAGGGCACGATCGGAGAAAGAGCCGACAAAATAATTTATTGTTAGATACGTTATGGTTGAAATCAGTGAGGTAAGAACAATGGTCAGAAAGCAGCACCCGTTAGCGTTATTGAGCCTGATAGTGTTAGTAAGCTTTCCGCTTGCGTCTGTCGGCGGTCAGTCGGCGGACGCGAAATACCAAGAGGGCAGGCAGGCTTACAAGGCGGAGAAGTACGGGCAGGCGATGCAAATACTCAAGCCATTGGCCGAATCCAGCCACGCAGTTTCGCAATACTACGTTGGGCGTATGCACGAGAAAGGGCTTGGTGTACCCAAGGATGAGACCAAGGCGCTTGAGTGGTACAAGCTGGCGGCTGAGGCGGGGAATTCCCGCGCGCAATACAAGGTCGGGGCTGCCTATGCTCACGGGGTCGGTGGTTTGGAGAAAAACGAGACGGAAGCGGGCAAGTGGTTCATGAAGGCAGCCGAGCAGGGGAGTCGCAAGGCGGCTAAAGTCGTCGCGAAGGGGTACAAGAAGGGCATCTACGGTCTTCCGAAAGACAAAAAGAAAGCAAAGTTCTGGTTAAAGAAGTCAGAAAAATAGCCCGAGGGTAGGGGACAGAATGATGGGACGCGTACTGGCAATTGCGGCTGGCGGCGCGGTGGGCGCGCTACTGAGATACTGGGTGTCTAGTGGTACACATGCACTTTTGGGTCGTGGTTTTCCCTATGGCACGTTGGTTGTAAATGTACTGGGTTCGTTCGCGATAGGATTTCTATTTGTGCTTTTCCTTGAGCGCATGACACTAAGTGGGGAATGGCGTGCTGGCATATTGGTCGGCGTGCTCGGCGCATTCACGACTTTTTCAACCTTCTCCATTGAAACCTTAAATCTGCTCGAAGAAGGCGCACACCTGAAGGCAAGCCTTAATGTGGCCTCGAGTGTCGCGCTTTGCCTAGCGGGCGCTTGGTTCGGTCTCCTGTTAGGGAGGACGCTATGAGAACCGCCGATGTTACGATGGTGCGTATCTATCTTACCGAAGGCCAGCACCAACTTGACCCGCTATTGGCAAAGCTTCACGATGAAGAGAAAGTGCGCGGCGTGACCGTATTTCGCGGCATCTCTGGTTTTGGTAAATCGGGCCGAATGCATTCCTCAAGTCTGTTAGATTTATCGATGGATTTGCCGCTGGTGGTCGAATTCTTCGACGAGCCCAAAAAGGTTGCCAGTATCATGGAGCATCTGGGTGACATGCTAGAGCCGGGCCACATGGTGAGTTGGCCAGCAGAAGTTAACGAAAGCACTTAGCCTGCGCGAATGATCGATATCAAACTATTAAGAACGGAACTCGAAGAGACCAGCGTGAAACTGGAACGACGCAGTTATCAGCTGGACAAGAAGGGGCTGAGTGCTCTGGAAGCGAGGCGAAAAGAAGTCCAAGTCCGCACGCAGGAGTTGCAAAGCCGACGCAATGCAAGCGCGAAAGAGATAGGGAAGGCCAAGGCGGCGGAGGAAGACACGGCGTCGCTTATGGCCGCGGTCGCGAACTTTGGCGATGAGCTCAAACAAGCGGAAGCCGAGCTCGATGACATCCAAGAGCAACTTAGCGATGTTTTACTCGGTATTCCCAATTTGGCGCATGAAAGTGTACCCCACGGTCAGGATGAGAACGACAACGTCGAAGTACGACGTTGGGGTGAAGCGCCTGCATTCGATTTCGAACCCAAAGATCATACGGATCTTGGCGTAGAGTTGGGATTGCTCGATTTCGAAACCGGAGCAAAGCTTGCCGGCTCGCGATTTGTCACTATGACGGGGCAACTGGTGCGTCTGCACCGGGCGCTTACGCAGTTCATGATCGACCTGCATGTGCAAGAACACGGTTACACCGAGATCTACGTACCTTATATGGTAAACAGCGATACCCTGCGCGGTACCGGCCAACTACCCAAGTTCGAGAAAGACCTATTCGGCGTAAAAGGTGAGCAAGATTTTTATCTTATCCCGACGGCAGAAGTGCCGGTGACAAACGTTGTGCGCGGGGAAATTGTCGAGGCAGAAAGTCTACCGCGAAAGTATGTCTGCCACACGCCGTGTTTCCGTAGCGAGGCCGGGTCTCACGGCAAAGACACACGTGGTATGTTGCGCCAGCATCAGTTCGAAAAGGTTGAACTTGTGCATATTGTACGACCGCAGGATTCCTATGATGCGCTTGAAGAGCTAACGAGCAGCGCGGAAAAGATATTGCAAAAGCTCGGCCTGCACTATCGGACGGTGGTGTTGTGCACCGGGGATATGGGGTTCGCCGCTGCCAAGACCTATGACATCGAAGTGTGGTTGCCGGGACAACAGCGCTACCGAGAGATCTCATCGTGCAGTAATTGCGAGGATTTTCAGGCGCGGCGTATGCAAGCGCGCTGGCGTAATCCGGAAACGGGTAAGCCGGAGTTAGTGCACACGCTTAATGGTTCCGCATTGGCAGTGGGGCGAACGCTAATCGCGGTGATGGAAAACTGCCAGGATGCCGCGGGCCGAATTCACATACCCAAGGTGTTACAGCCTTATATGGGTGGGGCAAAAATTATTGGTGATTGATCAGACGACTGAGATCAGTAGGAACAAAAAAGGCCCCCACGTGGGGGCCTTTTAGCATGGCTAACAATCTCTGGGTTAGTCGCCGCCGCCAAATACGCCAAGCAAGTGCAGCAAGCTCGTGAAGATATAGGCGATATAGAGTGTGATCGCTTTAGTCTTCGCCCATGGAAAACCCAAGCAGGTGTAACAAGCTGGTAAACAGGTTAAAGATGGAAACGTACAGGGTAATGGTGGCCATGATGTAGTTGGTCTCCCCGCCATGGACCATTGAGCTTGTTTGATACAGGATAAGGCCGGCCATTAAAAGGATAAACATGGAGGAGACGGCCAGCATGAGCGCAGGTATGCTGAAGATCACAGCCCCTAAGCCTGCAAGGAATGCAACCAGTATCCCGACCATGAGAAAGCCGCCGATGAAGCTGAAGTCCTTGCGCGTAGTGAGCGCATAACCGGACAGCCCCAGGAATATGACGGCCGTACCACCC
>LXTK01000194.1 GCA_001643475.1 Proteobacteria bacterium SPGG2
GGCATGCGAACGTAACAAACATGGGATCCTTGAAGTACTGCGCGAAATACTGACAACACCTGGTCTGGTCCTGGAGGTTGGTAGTGGAACCGGTCAACATGCAGCGTTCTTCTCCCGTAACTTGCCGCACCTCGAATGGCAACCCACCGATCTCGCCGAAAATCTTGCTAGCATCCGGGCTTGGGCCGCGGATGAGGGCCCGCAGAATCTATTAGAACCGCTTGTCTTGGATCTGTTATCCGGTGAATGGCCGGCTATTCAGGTACAGGCGATAGTGTGCATCAATACGATTCATATCGTGTCTTGGGCCGGGGTACAGCAATTGTTTCTCGGCGCCGGCCAGTTGCTTCCGGTTGGCGGCGTTTTCTACGCATATGGCGCCTACCGATACGCCGATCGACCGCTAGAACCCAGCAACCAGCAGTTTGATCGTTGGCTGAAGGTACGCGACCCCGTAAGTGGGATACGTGACTTTGAGGCGGTCAATGAACTTGCAAAAGAGAACGGAATGCGTTTGGTTAACGACCGTGCTATGCCGGCAAACAATCGATCCGTCTGGTGGGAAACACAGTAGCGGGTGGCGAGTTTCGAGTAGCGAGGGGCACAAGATTCAGTGAGAATCGCGAGCACACAAAGTGCAACTGACAGTCCGTCATGTTTTTCCTAGCTACCAGCCACTAGCTACTTCCTACTTCCTACTTCATTTATCTCATAAGATGGATACCACTTCGCGCTTTGGCGACGGTCTCGGCTAAGGTGGCGCAACCCGACGTTTCTACTCGACGCGTAAGGCCGGACACAATGTCCCGAACCAGCCGCGGGCCTTGATAGATCAACGCCGTATAAACCTGAATCAAGTCCGCGCCGGCCACGAGCTTCTCCCAGGCATCCTCGGCATTTTCTACACCGCCGAGCCCAATAATAGCTACTCTACCTTGCAACTCACCGTACAGTTTTTTGATGACTGCAGTGGATAAGTCCTTCAATGGACGTCCGCTTAAGCCGCCTTGTTCACGGGCGTAGGGGTGTCCCTCCAAGTCGGGGCGCGAGATGGTCGTATTGGTTGCAATAATTGCGTCTAGCCTATGTGTCAAAGCGAGTTGGGCGATCGTGGTGATGTGGTCGTCATCGAGGTCGGGAGATATTTTGATTGCAATCGGTACGTAAACTCTACGGGTCTTCCCTAGTGCTACTTGTTCATGCTTGAGTTGGCCTAATAGTTTATCTAGTCTTTGCTGGTCCTGGAGGTCGCGTAGCCCCGGCGTGTTGGGGGAAGAGATGTTGATTGCGATATAGTCGGCGTAAGTGTAGACGGCGGTAAAGGTTTTCAGGTAATCCTCTATCGCCTGTTCGTTCGTAGTGTCTTTATTCTTCCCTATGTTGATACCGATAATACCAGGCCTGCCCTGCTTTCTTAGGTTGTAAACAAAGGCCTCCGCGCCGATACTGTTAAAGCCCATTCGATTAATGATGGCGTTGTTTTCAGACAGGCGGAATAGACGTTTCAGCGGGTTGCCGGTTTGCGGGAGTGGGGTGACGGTGCCGAGCTCGAGGAAACCAAACCCCAGATCCGATAATGCGTTTTGGTATCGCGCATTCTTATCCAAACCGGCCGCGAGACCCACCGGATTAGGAAACTGTAACCCCATTAGCTCGACAGTCAGTGATGGCGTCCGGTTCGCGAATAAGGCGCGAAGCAGACCACGCCCACCTGGGAAAAGCGTGATACAGCGCAAGGCGAACAACGTGAGGTTGTGGCTCTGCTCAGCATCGAGCAGGAACAGTAATGGGCGCAAGAATCGGTACAATGTTATTTTCGCCTCATTGTTCGTGGTTTCTTGGGCCTTTACTGATGCACGTATCAGAACTGTTCATTAGGTCGGAGATAGCGCCACTTGCCGATGGGCAGGTTCCCCAGGTGGATATTGCCGATGCGAACACGCTTGAGGGCGGTAACCTGTAGCCCTACCTCCTCACACATACGCCGGATCTGTCGTTTCCTCCCTTCCGTGAGGATAAACTTTAGCTGATCCTCGTTTTGCCACGACACTCGTGCCGGTGTTAAAGTTTTGCCATCAAGACACAATCCATGGCGTAACAGCTCAAGCATCTCGTTGTTCGCTTTCCCGCGAACTCGAACCAGGTACTCTTTTTCTATTCTCGAATCTGCACCTATTAATTGGCGCGCTACGCGACCGTCCTGCGTCAATACCAATAGACCGCTTGAGTTGATATCGAGCCTTCCTGCGGGCGCCATACCGATGTGGCGTACTGGCGCATGGCGCAGCGAATCTCGGTCGACACCAACCATCGTTTGATGGGCAATCAAAGACAATGCGGTGAGATAACCCTTCTCCGGTTGGCCTGACACGTAGCCGACGGGTTTATTGAGCAAGATCGTGATTCGGCGTGCCTGCTGCTCGAGGGCTCGCTTATCCAGTCTAATCGTTTGGTTGGGGTCGACCTTGGTCCCAAGGATGGTTATTTTTTCGCCGTCGACGTACACCCACCCACGTTCGATGAATGAATCGGCCTCCCGTCTCGAACAAAGTCCCTGATCAGCCATGAGTTTTGAGAGCCGAATTTGTTGTGTCATCAGGAAAACAATACGGTCGGTGCGATTGCCAGGGCAAACCATATCATGGCCACCGCGGTTGTCGAAGAAATCGGGGTTTGACGGAAGCATTAATCCGTACACAGGTACGTCACGGGTTTTCACGATCCAGTAATCTCATGAAGATGGTATTATAGTGTCTGGCCAGCCCCTATCGGGCGGGGCAGGCTGACCGTTATGCTGGGCAAAAACTAGTGGAGAAAACAATGGCCCAAAAGCTAAATAAATATAGTGCGCGCATTACACAGGTCAAATCGCAGGGCGCCTCCCAAGCAATGCTCTACGGCACCGGCATGACTGATGAAGACATGAGTAAGGCCGAAGTAGGTATAGCGACAGTATGGTGGGAGGGCAATACCTGCAACATGCATCTCAACGACTTGGCGGCCAAGGTCAAAGAAGGGGTTGTCGCCGCCGGTCTTGTCGGTATGCGCTTTAATACCATTGGGGTTAGTGATGGCATCACGATGGGGACGGCGGGAATGAGCTTCTCATTGCAGTCGCGCGACCTTATTGCCGATTCCATTGAAACTGTAATGTGTAGTCAATGGTATGACGCCAACATTTCGCTTCCTGGTTGTGACAAAAACATGCCAGGCTGCCTGATGGCTATGGGCCGGCTTAATCGCCCAACCCTCATGATTTACGGCGGCACGATTAAACCCGGCCACCTTCAGGAGAAAGTGCTCGATGTAATATCGGCATTTCAAAGCTATGGTGAATTTATTGCAGGCAAAATCGATGACAATACTCGCCAAGCCATAGTGCGAAACTCATGTCCGGGGCCGGGCGCATGCGGTGGTATGTATACGGCCAATACCATGGCCTCAGCTATCGAGGCGCTTGGCATGACACTGCCATACAGTTCTTCTACCCCGGCGGTAGATCCACAGAAGCTACAAGAATGTTATGCGGCCGGCGCCGCGATTCGCTTGCTTTTGGAAAAAGATATCAAACCCCGCGACATTATGACCCGCGAGGCGTTCGAAAATGCCATGGTAATCGTCATGGCATTAGGTGGTTCTACCAACGCGGTATTGCACCTGATCGCGATGGCACGCGCGGTCGAAGTTGAGCTTACCATTGAAGACTTTCAGGCCGTCAGTGATCGGGTACCCTATTTGGCAGATCTTAAGCCAAGCGGCAAATATGTAATGGAAGATCTGCATAACGTCGGCGGCATTCCCGCCGTTATGAAATACTTGCTTGAACACAAACTATTGAACGGCGAGTGCCTCACCGTTACCGGTCGTACGGTTGCAGAGAATCTATCGGATCTGCCGGGACTAAAGGATGGACAGGATGTCATCCATTCAATGGACACCCCAACTAAGGAAACCGGACACATTCAGATTCTCAAAGGCAATCTTGCACCGGGCGGCGCCGTCGCAAAAATCACCGGTAAAGAAGGCGAACGTTTCTCGGGACCAGCCAAAGTGTTCGATTCGGAGGAAGATATGCTTTCTTCTCTCGAGGGCAAAGGTATCAACAAAGGTGATGTGGTCGTCATTCGTTACGAAGGACCCAAGGGTGGCCCTGGTATGCCAGAGATGCTTACGCCTACATCGGCACTTGTGGGGGCGGGTCTGGGCGGTGATGTCGCATTGATTACAGATGGACGGTTTTCCGGTGGTTCGCATGGCTTTCTGATAGGCCATGTGGTGCCCGAAGCGCAAGAGGGCGGCCCGATCGCGTTGATAAAAGATGGTGACCGGATCAATATCGATGCGATCAATCATACGCTTGATGTCGATGTCTCCGAGGTAGAGATGGACAAGCGCCGCGCCGCCTGGGATATGCCGCCCTATAAAGCGAGAAGGGGAACGTTGTTCAAATATATTAAGAATGTCCGAAACGCAAGCGTGGGCTGTGTGACGGACGAGTGATCGAACCGAATGGGAAGGGGTGATAACAATGGTCAGGATTACTGTTAAGCAGAACGGACCCTACGTAGTTCAGGGCGACAACGTGGAAGTTATCGACTGGAACGGTAATGCGTATCAAGTTCCAAATCGACCGTTCGCACTTTGTCGCTGCGGCGGCTCAACCAATAAGCCGTTTTGCGATGGGACGCATTCGAAGGTGGGATTTCAGGCGGCCGAGGCGGCTATTCTCGGCAGCGAGGACAAACCTGCCTCGTAGTCTAAAGACGTTGAAACTAAGCCATCGGCGCCTGAATTATGCGGTTAGCTTCGGCGCCCGACAGCGTTCGGCGTTCCAGTAGGACGGTGGCTAAGTTGGTAATGCTTTTCCAGATGAAATCTAGGTCTAGTAGATTGCGGGTTTGTATTTCTAGCAGTCGAAAGTAGGCTTCGAGTTCTTCGTGGGAAACAACGAAATAACTCAGAAGGTCTCCCGCTTGTTGCCAGTCGTCTTCGGCGTGGGCCCGACGAAATCCCACGAGGCTAAATTTTCGCTGCGCCAGCGGCCCGGCTAGACAAACGCCAACAAGCTGTTCCATGCGAATGCGATCAGCCACGGTGGTACCCCAGGCGGTGTCGACGCCCTGCAATGGATTTACGTGTCGTGCGCGACCCGTCTCGTCCTCAGGGGCACCAAGGGTAATCACTCCCAGGTTAATGTCGTTATACCAGGCAACGACGGCGTGCCCGGCTTCATGGTAGGCATTAGATCGCGCGTTCACAAAATATTTGGTGCCGGCATCTCCCGCACCACGGGCGTGGACCGGCGGTTGCACGAACTGAGTCGTGTACTCGGGCCCAACCCGATTCGATTGTTTTTGCATAGTGTCCTCGACGCTTGTTTTTGCCGTCTTTCTTAAAGGTAACAGTTCCAAAGCGCCGGTCGTCGGCAATCTGAACCACTTATCCGGTAAAGCCAGGCGGTCACCTGGGGCCGCTATGCTGCGTCGTGGCATACACCCTATCGTCTATACTGAGTCTAATTGCCTATGTATTGGGTACTTCTAAAGGCCACTTCGGACCCCGAAGCGCAAGCCCCAGAGAGCGGCTTTGCGGCTAGGCTTTGCCTAACGGCGCTCGACCCAACCCATAGGGTGGACCGAATAGCGTGAGGGCATTTTGTTGGGTACCTTTGATAAAACCTGTCCAGAATGTGGGGTTACCAATTCAGCCACCGCCATTCGCTGTGGTTGTGGCTACCTCTTTAACCCGCTGTTTCTCGAAGACCCGCACTTGGCGTTGGAGTTAGCCATACGCGAGGAACAGTTGATCGAAGAATATCTGACGGCCCGGGCTCAACGGGCAGAAGAAACCGCCAAGGAAGCCGCACAGACTGCTGCCATATACCCCGAGAGCAAACACATGGCACTAAAAGCGGTATATGCGGAGCGCAATGCGCGCAAGGCAAAGGTCGAATTCGCCCAACAACGGGCGTGCGCGGCACGAACGGATGCTGAGCTCAAGACGTATATGGTGGAATCGGGCGCTATCGCCAAGACGACTCGATCGTGGCAGAGTGTTATCGTAACCGAAGCCCTTAAGGCTAAGAGCATACAAGAGATTGCCCCGCCATCTAACGAGAGCGCGGTCGATGCCGGTGTCGAAACGCCGAGTCCCACCTTCAGCGCAGCGCAAGCGGCGAAGGCGGCAGAAGCAGTGAAAGTCGAGTCAAATGATATTGATCTTTCGCGACGCCTGCGACGTTCGGACAAGTCTGGACAATACGTTAAGGCCAATAAGCGACGCTAGCTCATTCTGACTAACGTCGCCGTTTGTTTTTCTTTTTCTTTTTCTCTCTATTCAAAAGACGCTTTTTCCTGCGCTTGATGTGGCGCTCAACCATAACCGCCGCCGTCCCGATGACGACAATAATAATGCCGTAGCCCCACACGGGGAATCCTCTTCTCGGAAGTTTCTTCTCAAGAAACTGACCGCCGGAAAAATTCGCGTAGTGCACGCGCTTAGTGCTCTTGTCGCCCGGTGTCAGCATTACACGAATGTCAGCCACTCCAGCTGCTGTCTTGATTTGCAGTTTCTTGCCACGATCCGAGTCGTGTAGATGTAACCGAATGCTATAGAAACCGTCAGCATCGGTGTTGCCAAAACCGAGCACCTGGTTATTCATAAGAATTGAAACGTCCGTGTCCGATAACGGCATTTGTTTTTCGTCGAGCACGTAACCCTTAATATGGTAACGGTGATCGGCCTCATGGGACCCAAKGGAGCAGGCAAGACSACGCTGGCGAAGGGCATTGTCGCCGGACTGGGCGCCGCCACCGAAGATGATGTCAACAGTCCCACATTCGTCCTCGTGCAGGAGTACGGCGCGGGGGCCGTTTATCACATTGACCTCTATCGCATCGAATCGCTCGGCGACCTTGAATCGATTGGTCTCGATGAGCTGCTGGCCGAAGGGTTGATCGTTCCGGTCCTCAAGCGCGCGCAGGAGAAGAGTTTTGTCGACTATTGCCGCGAGGTGCAGGATTTGGCGCAGCGCGCGCGCAACAAAAATCTGAAAATAGAAGAGGTGCAGGAGGGAACCTTCACGGTGACCAATCCCGGCATCTTCGGGAGCCTGTTCGGCACGCCGATCATCAATCAGCCGCAGGTGGCTATTCTCGGCGTGGGAACCATTGAGAAGCCGCCCGTGGTGCGGGATGACGCCATCGCCGTCCGCGCCATGGCCTATCTCTCCATCTCCTTCGACCATCGCATCATCGACGGCGCTGTGGCCGATCAATTCATGGCCCGCCTGAAGCAGATTCTCGACCGCCTGGGTGAAGCCGTCCCGCGCCGTGAAACGCCCGACAACTTCGGTGACCGCCTCCTGGTCCGTAACCGACTCGTAGCGGGCGCGCTCACTCGCCTTCAGGTAGGCGTGCTCGGGGCCGACGCCGGGGTAGTCGAGGCCGGCGGAGAT
>LXTK01000057.1 GCA_001643475.1 Proteobacteria bacterium SPGG2
GGTTCGGCGCGCCGACGCAAATGCCCGATCAACCGAAGCAAACAGCGCCCCCACTCCGCTGCCGTCACGGGCCGAAATAAAGTGCTTCTTCGCGAACCCTATAAACCTAAGCTTACGCTCTAATTCAATTTTCAGCCAATCGCGTCTGCTTGCATCGGCACGGTCCCACTTGTTGACAGCAACCACCAACGCCCGTCCGCTCTCCAGAATAAACCCGGCCAATGCCGCATCCTGACCGCCAATACCGGCATCGGCGTCCAACACGAGTATGACAACATTCGCAGCTTCAATCGCCTTCAGGGTGCTGACCACCGAGTACTTTTCCACCACCCCCTGGACCTTAGGGCGGCGACGAACACCAGCGGTGTCTATCAGTACATAGTGGCTGTCACCGCGTTGCAGCGGCACCCGGATGCTGTCACGCGTGGTACCGGGCTGGTCGAAAACAACAACCCGCTCCTCCCCCAAGAGCGCGTTAACCAAAGTCGATTTACCCACATTAGGTCGCCCAGCCACCGCGATCTCAGGAAATTCGGCCGTGGGTCCGATGTCTTCCACCGCCGGCAGCCCAGACAATACCTGTTCCATGAGCGTCAAAACCCCATCGCCATGTGTAGCCGAGATCGTAAACGGCCGCCCCAGACCCAGGTCATGAAACTCG
The DNA here is from genome assembly GCA_001643475.1 of Proteobacteria bacterium SPGG2. Taxonomy (GTDB): domain Bacteria; phylum Pseudomonadota; class Gammaproteobacteria; order Acidiferrobacterales; family SPGG2; genus SPGG2. The sequence goes on from LXTK01000057.1 coordinate 662, forward strand.
GCGGTGGCAAGATCGGTCGACATGCCTTCGGTCTTGTTTACAACCAACCACACCGGCGCCCGTTCTTTTCGCAGTACAGTCGCCCAATCATGGTCCGTTGCATTGATGCCTTCGCGACCATCGACGACCCATAGGATGGCATCGGCCTCATGCAATGCCTGCTTCACCTGCTGTGACACGAGTAAGGACAACGATTCCTCCCTCTTACCATTCGACCTGGTTGGCAACACGTCCGCCTCAAGACCGCCCGTATCTAGCGCTAGGTAGGGTCGATCACCGAGCATGCCAGCCCCATATTGACGATCACGCGTTAGCCCCGGCACTTCGGCCACCAATGCCAGACGCTGTCGGGTTAAACGGTTAAACAGCGTAGATTTACCAACATTCGGCCTACCTACCAGTGCTACGACAGGTTTCATTGCTAAATGGGCCTAATAGAATACGACCTAATGGTCGGGACGTTGTGATGGTGAAACATGGGTGGGAACTCAGGCCTGGATCGGTGCACTTACGGGTACCGGCTAGCTCGTTCGTCCTTTCTATTCAGTATAACCGGTCGGCGACTTTGACGCCTCACCGCGGTTAGCGCTGCTTGCTGGTGCCGGTTCGTATTTGCAGTGCCGCTAGCTGGCCCTTCTGACTCTGAACAAATAGCGTACTACCGGCCGCCACTCCTCGACTTCGTATAGCTCCATTCGTGACTCGCATGCGCGCGGCGAACTGGCCGGTGTCCTTCGACAACCAGTGGACGTAACCGGCGACATCGCCGACAGCAACATACTCCGCGACAAGAGTCGGTGCGTTCAGCAAACGCGCGCGTAACTTATCCTGTCGCCACAAACTGGTGCCCGTTCGTTGATCCAAGGCGAGCACATTACCGCTCTCGTCGGTGAGGTAAATGTTTTGTTGATCAGCATCCATACCCGTGTAGGTTGAAACATCGCGCGACCAAAAGATGCGGCCAGTACGCATATCGATCGCGACGATGTTGCCTTGGAAACTAGCGGCGAATAGGGTGTTCCCCACCACCAGCGGCGTCGAATCTACATCTACCAGTCGTTCGACCTCGCTGCTGCCGCTAGGGTATGCGACGGTACGCTCCCACAACAGGCGCCCGCTATCGATTTCGAAGGCAACGATTTTGCCGCTGGCAAATCCAGATAACACCAGGCCGCCGCTGATGATAGGCGAACTCGTCCCCCGCAGGCTAAGTGATGGCTCAGTTCGCTGCTGCATCCATAGCTGACTCCCATCTCGCGACGAAAGGCCAAAAATTTTCCCATCTATTGTCTGTACAACAACCACGCCAGAAAACGCTACAGGAGGCGCCAAGACCTCGCTCGACACGGGACTAACCCAACGGCTGGCGCCAGTATTTGGTTCGAGTGCGAATATCTGACCATCCTTACTGCCAAGCAAAATGAGATCATCCCCGAAACCAACCCCACCACCAATCCGTATCTCCGTCTCAACACTCCAGATCTGTTTCCCGCTGTCGATAGCGAGCGCGCTAACTCGCCCACTTGGATCAGCAACGTAGACGATGTCGTTATGAACCAGAGGCGACAGTGACACTAATCGCTTGCTATCACCCCGACCAACCTGAGTCGACCATATCCGTTTGACCTGTGCCGTCGGCGAAAAATCCGGAAGGGGTGCCGGCGGCTCTATATTACTCTTAGCACCGCAGGCTATCAGTAACCCAAGCGTAGACGCCACCAAAAACTTTCTCATTCATTGGCCTCCGGACCAAGGGCATCAAGTTTCATGCTTAGGGTCGATTTGTACGATGAAAACTCATCGAGTTCCTTCAACGCCATCCGATAGGCTTCACGCGCCGCTTGCTTATCGCCCTTAAGCACAGTCAGATCACCGCGCAGCTCATGATAGTCCAACTCAAATCCGGCAATGTCACTAACGTCTAGCAAAGACAACGCGGCGTCCACTTCATTCGCATCCGCTACAATGCGTGCTAACCGCAGACGTGCCGCATGCTTAGTGCCGTCATCAGTCGCGTTATCCAACGTCCATTGAAGCTCCCGCCGTGCGTCATCTATCTTTCCTTCTACCAGATTAACCCGTGCCGATATCATCGCGGCCAAACCCGCGTAGGGTGTTGCTGCATAGTCACCCTTCAACGACTCACTTGCTTCACGAAGCTTATCAAAAGCTTTCTCTCGATAATTATCGACCAAACCGTCGTAAATGGCTGATGCCGCTTCGGCTCGTTCCTGCTTGTGCTGAGACCAATACTTGTTGCCCATAAGGATGGATAACCCCAAAGCAATACCCAACAACAATGCGTTGCCATAGGTCTTCCACCAAGTTTTTAGCTGTTCGAGTTCTTGGTCATCTGAGTAGGGATCAGTCAATTTAGCCTCCGCTCTACAGCCCTTTCACCATCACAATAGATTGCGCTTCAAATAGTCGCCGATCTCATCGTACGCAATCCGTTGTTGCTCTGTTCCTTGCGTGCGCAGGTTCTTTACGCTGACCACCCGATCTTCGCGTTCCTGTTCGCCAAAAAGCAATGCGAACCTAGCGCCACTCTTGTCGGCCCGTCTAAGCTGGCTTTTGAGATTACCACCACCGCAATTACACTGAACCGATAGGCCCTGGTTGCGCAGTCTCTCTGAGAGCTTCATGCCCTGCCGTTCTGCCGCCGCACCCAGGATAGCGACATACACTTCAGGACTAGGCTCGGGACCAACAAGATCTTGTTGGTTTAGCAGATCTACGAGCCGCTCCATGCCGATTGCGAAGCCGGTACCCGGCATCGGCTTACCACCCAATTCCTCCACTAGGCCGTCATAGCGGCCGCCACCACATACGGATCCCTGCGCACCGAGCTGGTCGGTGGTCCATTCGAACACGATATGCGTATAGTAATCGAGCCCGCGAACTAGTTTGTCGTTAATAACGTACGCAATCTCGGCGTCAGCCAGGTACGCCTGCAGGCCCTCGAAGTGGGTACGCGAGGCGTCATCCAAATAATCGAGAATGCTCGGTGCGGCCGCAATGATGGGCTGCATTTCCGCAACCTTACTGTCCAGAACCCGCAACGGATTTTTGGAAAGACGTTGTATGCTGTCCTCGTCCAGCTGGCCTCGGTGAGACTCTAGATAACGGACTAGTTCCTTGCGGTAGGTCACCCGCGTGTCCGGCGTACCGATGGCATTGATCTCCAAGGTCAATCCACCGATGCCAAGCGCGCGCCATAATCTTGCTGTCAATAGTACAAGCTCAGCATCGATGTCGGGGCCAGGCATACCAAACGCTTCCACATCAATCTGGTGAAACTGGCGGTAGCGTCCTTTCTGTGGCCGTTCATATCGGAACATGGGGCCCCTGTGCCACAGACGCTGAACCTGATTGTGCAATAATCCGTGCTCGATGCCAGCACGAACAATACCCGCCGTCGCCTCGGGTCTTAACGTAATACTGTCTCCGCTGCGATCATCAAACGTATACATCTCCTTGCCAACGATGTCCGTGGCCCGACCGATAGACCGCGCGAACAACTCGGTTTTCTCCAACAACGGGGTTCGGATTTCACGGTAGCCGTAAGCGTTTAGAATAGTTTGTACGGTGGCCTCCAAACGTTGCCATCCAGCCATAGCCTCTGGTAGCAGGTCATTCATTCCACGAATGACCTGTATACGCCTACTCATTGGGTTGTCCTCAAGGGATGAGAATCAAAAGGGCTGGTCGACAGCTTGTTTGCAGATATCTTCCAGTCCAGATCTTTAGTTATTGTTGGCCGCAGGGGCACCTAACGTAAACCGCGCGATAGTTCCGCTCTTATACCTGCTCGCATCAAAATATTCACCATCAAACTCAAGGCCGACACCATCTGGGTTACCGAGAAACACATTGAATGGAGGCGTTCCCACCAGCGTTACCATCCGTCCTGCCGGCAATAGCATATAGAGCAACCTATTCTCACGGGCATCTCGAATGTCAGCCCACGAAGCCTCACGGGTGTATACCACAAGCT
>LXTK01000180.1 GCA_001643475.1 Proteobacteria bacterium SPGG2
GAGCGGACGATGGGGGTTTTTTTGGTGTCCTTAGCACGCGCGACCCACAACCCCGTGTCATCGATAGCAACAGCGATCTCGTTCCCAACGCAGCCGATGCGGTGGAGAGCGACTATGTGGCGGCGACGGTGAAACTGAGGGAGAAAACGCTGCTCATACCAGATATGGGTGCGCTTAAGACCGTGTTTTATCCGTAAGCGCTGTCTGCGTTAGTCTGCGGTGGCGATATTGATCCCGTCCCAAGCTACTTGCGCTAGCTGATCGATTTCATCAAGGCTAATCACGTAGGGCGGCATGAAGTAAATCACATCGCCGAGCGGTCGTAGTAATGCGCCATGAGACAGGCCATGGCGATAAACTTTGAGGCCGCGCCGTTGCTGCCAGGGATAGTTGGTTCGGTTGGACTTATCGGCCACCATCTCAATCGCCAGAATCATGCCGGTTTGACGCACCTGACCGACGTGTGGGTGGTCTTCGAAACGTGGACATACTTTTACCATGTGATTTGACAGAACCTTGTTCTGCTCTATGATGTCGTCCTCGTCAAAGATATCTAGCGTTGCCAGTGCGGCAGCGCAGGCCAGTGGATTCCCGGTATAACTGTGAGAATGCAAAAATGCCTTCTGCTCGGTGTAATCAGCGTAGAACGCCGCATAGATCTTTTCCGTTGTCACGCAGATGCATAACGGCAGGTACCCACCGGTGAGCCCCTTGCCAAGCAGCAACAGATCGGGGGTAATGCCTGCCTGCTCGCAGGCGAAAAGTGTGCCGGTGCGACCAAAGCCGACGGCTATCTCATCAGCAATCAAATGTACCTGATGCTTATCACAGGCTTGCCGCAACAGCTTGAGATAGGTTGGATGATACATACGCATGTTACCGGCACATTGAACTAACGGTTCAATAATGACAGCGCAGGTGGTTTCCACATGTTTTTCCAGTACTGCTTCCATGTCAGCGAACATTCGTATTGCGTGCTGTTCCCAGGACTCGCCGGATTCACAGTAGAAGCTATCGGGCGATTTCGCCGTAATGGTCTTCATCAATAGGGGCGCGTAAGTCTGCTTGAATATGGCTACGTCGCCAACCGAAAGGGCGCCTAGGGTCTCGCCATGATAACTGTTGGAAATATTGATGAACCGTGTTTTGTTTTTGTAACCACAGTTCTGCCAATAGTGAAAGCTCATCTTCAAGGCGATTTCTACCGCCGCCGAACCGCAGTCGGCGTAGAAACAACGGCTCAAGTCTGGCGGGGTAAGCGAGACGATTCTTTCGGATAGTGTAATAACAGGTTCATGGGTACAGCCGGCGAGGATTACGTGTTCAAGGTTTTCAGCCTGAGCGGCAATGGCCTGATTAATTCGTGGGTTTGCATGTCCGAATAGGTTGACCCACCATGAACTGATGGCGTCGATGTAGCGATTGCCGTCAAAGTCTTCTAACCAGACACCGTAGCCCCGGTGTATGGGCAGCAGTGGCAGGTTTCCTTCGTGATCCTGCATTTGCGTGCAGGGATGCCACACCACGTCCAGATCGCGTTGTCTATAGGATTCATTACTCATGTTGATACCAGTCGCGAGCTGCAGGTTGTCGATGTAAGCTACATGTATAAGGATTGATGATACACGCCATCGGCTGTTCGGGGCGAGCCCACCTGTTCGTGTTCTGGGTTGATATCTGTTGTCCTGTTCGCTGACGTGGTAGACCAATGCTGTACCACGGCTATCTGTGGTGGGCCAAACCTGTGCGGGATGTGGTTTACCGGCGGCAAGGGGCTCGTTTAAATTTGCCTGTCGATACGACACCTATTGCTGCCGCGCACGCCCTGAGGGAGAATAGGTGTGGATGAATCACTACCACCGCGGGCGCAAGTGGCCGTAAGTTGTTGCTAGGCAATGACTAGTCGATAATCCCTTGGCGAAAATGGGCGTCCCTGTGCCAAGGGTTTTTTGTTGCAAGAGTGACCAAACTTGGTCCGATGCGAACCCTCTGGCGCCGTATGCGCGAGATAACAAGCATCCGACGATTTGTTAACCGAGGAATCTCCGATGTCAGCAACACCAGAACACGCGATATCAAATCGTCGCGAGCTTGCCAATGCCATACGAGCGTTGAGCATGGATGCGGTGCAAAAAGCCAAAAACGGACATCCAGGTATGCCCATGGGCATGGCGGATCTGGCGCAAGTGCTTTGGAGTGACTATCTGCGGCACAACCCTGGGAATCCCCAGTGGTTCAATCGCGATCGTTTTGTCATCTCCAATGGGCATGGGTCGATGTTGCTCTATAGCCTGCTGCATCTCTCCGGCTATGACTTGTCTATGGATGAAATCAAGAATTTGCGGCAGCTCCACTCCAAGACCCCCGGGCACCCCGAGTACGGGATCACACCAGGAATCGAAACCACCACCGGCCCCCTGGGCCAGGGCATTGCCAACGCGGTGGGCATGGCGATTGCGGAAAGGGCAATGGCAAGCCGATTCAACCGCGAAGGCCACGAAGTCATAGATCATTTTACCTATGTGTTTGCCGGCGACGGTTGCCTGATGGAAGGCATTTCACACGAGGCTTGTTCGCTGGCGGGTACGCTCGGCCTCGGCAAGCTAATTATGTTCTATGACGACAACGGTATTTCGATCGATGGAAAGGTCGAGGGATGGTTTACCGACGACACGCCCAAGCGTTTCGAGGCCTACGGCTGGCACGTGATCGCCAACGTCGATGGCCATAGTGCTGACGCGGTGGGCAAGGCGATCGCCGAGGCGCGCTCGGTGCATGCCAAGCCGAGTCTAATCTGTTGTAAGACAGTAATTGGCTACGGTGCCCCCAAGCTTGCGGGGACACACACAGCGCACGGTGCGGCATTGGGTGAAGAAGAGATCACGGCGGCACGTGACTACTTGGGCTGGAAGCACCCGCCGTTTGTTATTCCACCGGAGATCTATGCCGGTTGGGACGCCAAGACCAAAGGCGCGGAAAACGAACAGCAGTGGAACACCAAAATGGCCGCCTACAGGCAACAATACCCCGATCTTGCGGCCGAGCTCGAACGTCGTATCAACGGTGATCTGCCGGCCGACTGGGATGAGAAATCGCAAGCATTCATCCGTGACGTCGCCGCCAAAGGGGAAACCATGGCTACCCGCAAGGCCTCACAGGCGGCACTCAACGGCTATGGTCCGCTGCTGCCGGAGTTAATCGGTGGCTCGGCTGACTTAACGGGTTCAAACAATACCAATTGGTCAGACTCGCAGGCCATAAGCGCCACCGAGCCCGACGGCAACTACATCTACTTCGGCGTGCGTGAATTTGCGATGTCGGCGATTCTCAATGGCCTCGCGCGACATGGGGGGTTTATTCCCTATGGTGGCACGTTCTTAGTGTTTTCGGACTACGCGCGTAGCGCAGTACGTATGTCGGCGCTGATACCGGCACATAGTATTTTTGTTTACACCCACGATTCTATCGGCCTCGGCGAAGACGGGCCAACCCACCAACCGATCGAGCATCTGGCGTCGTTACGCATGATCCCCAACATGGTGTTATGGCGTCCATGCGACATTGTCGAATCGGCGGTGGCATGGAAGGCGGCGATCGAAAGAAGCGATGGACCAAGCAGTCTCATATTCACACGACAAGGCCTAGCCTGCCAACCCCGTGATGACAAGGCTATTTCTGACATCGCCCGCGGCGGCTATGTGCTTAGTGAATCTGATGGCGCTACGCCGGATGCGATTATCATCGCCACCGGCTCCGAGGTTGGGGTAGCCATGGAAGCACAAAAACTTTTAGGGGACAAAGGCATAAGCACACGGGTGGTGTCCATGCCATGCACGCAGGTATTCGATTCTCAGAGTGCAGATTATCGAGAAGCGGTTTTGCCGTCAGCTGTTAGCAAACGCGTGGCAGTGGAGGCGGGTGTGACCGATTATTGGCTCAAATACGTCGGTTTGAACGGCGCTGTGGTCGGAATTAATCGTTTCGGAGAATCAGCGCCTGGCGATACCGTGATGGAACATTTCGGATTTACCGGCGCGAACGTAGCGAAGACGACAACAGAATTAGTAGCGCGTGGCTCAAAAACCACCTGAGTGATGACACAGGATTCGGAGATTTAGTTATGGCGATCAAGGTTGGTATTAATGGTTACGGTCGAATTGGGCGCAATGTGTTGCGTGCCCTGTACGAAGCTGGACGCACAGATGAAATCAATATTGTCGCACTCAATGATCTTGGTAACTGTGAGACCAACGCCCATCTAACTCGATTTGATACCGTGCATGGGAGATTCAATGGTGAGGTGAAGGTCGACGGCGACTATCTTGTGGTTAATGGTGACAGGATTCGCGTGCTGTCCGAGCGTGATCCAGCCAAATTGCCATGGGGCGACCTGGGCGTGGATTTGGTGATGGAATGTTGCGGGCTTTTTACGAGCAAGGAAAAGGCCAGTGCGCACCTAAAAGGGGGTGCCAAGAAGGTAATCATATCCGCTCCTGGCGGTAAGGACGTGGATGCCACCATCGTCTATGGTGTGAATCACAACATCCTCAAGGCCTCGGACACGGTGATCTAGATCGGAAGA
>LXTK01000219.1 GCA_001643475.1 Proteobacteria bacterium SPGG2
ATAATCCTACTAGGTAAATCGCACTTAATAAGCCTCTCGATGTCCATCAGTAGCTTGCGCTCATCCACACACACCAGTGACACGGCATCGCCTTCTGCTCCAGCGCGTCCGGTACGACCAATGCGGTGAACATAATCCCCTGCCACACTGGGAAGATCAAAGTTGACTACATGCGGCAGCTCGTTGATGTCGATTCCACGTGCAGCAATATCTGTCGCAACCAGAACTTGCAGGCTACCTGTCTTGAATTCAGCCAGTGCCCGGGTACGCGCTGATTGGCTCTTATTTCCATGTATAGCGAGTGATGGAATATTATTTACAACCAGATAATCGGCCAACTTATTAGCGCCGTGCTTGGTACGAGTAAACACGAGCACCTGTTGCCAACGGTACTGCTTTATGAGATGGGCAAGCAAATTACGTTTGCGCTCACGATCCACCGGATGCACCACGTGCGTCACCTTGTCAGCAGTAGCATTGCGCTGTGCTACCTCAATCATAACTGGCTTATTGAGTAGATCTTCTGCTAACAACTGAATCTCATCGGAAAAAGTAGCAAAGAACAGCAGATTCTGACGCTGTCTAGGCAGCAACGTGAGTATTTTCTTGATATCACGAATAAATCCCATGTCAAGCATGCGATCGGCTTCGTCCAGCACAAGAATTTGAATATGAGATAAGTCGAGGTTTTTTTGTTGCACATGATCCAGCAGACGTCCTGGTGTTGCGACTAGAATATCTACACGACTTCTCAGGCGAACAATTTGCTGCTTAATATTGATTCCACCGATCATTACCATCGAATTTAGCTTCAGATATTTGCTGTAATCACGAACGCTCTCCTCTACTTGTGCCGCAAGTTCACGGGTGGGAACAAGAACCAGTGCGCGTATTGGCGGCCGTCCGCTGGAAGGTCCCTTGATACCCTTGTCCGAAAGTTGATGCAAAATTGGCAAAGTAAAGCCTGCAGTCTTACCAGTACCGGTTTGTGCGCCGGCTAGCAGATCTCCACCAGATAGTACGGCAGGAATTGATTGCAACTGAATAGGAGTAGGAACGGTGTAACCACGTTCAGTGACAGCCCGAATAATTTCATCGGACAAGCCAAGAGATGAGAAAGACATAAAACTCCAAGAAGGTTATATTGGCCAGACATTCCAGGCACTAAAAAGGACATGCTGAAGCAGGCGAATGGAAAATGAATGAAAGAAAGAAACGTAACCGTTTAATTTAACACGTTTCTATTTGCAGAGTAGAGTTTTTTCTATATTTAGTACATTACCACTCACATTAATGCCCCCACGCCGTACGCAAAAATCTTCTCGTAACGCACGCCTAGATGCCTGATCAACCAAACCACAAATAGTCTATCAATCTTATCTTTCTTGCTGGATGCCTGATGGCCTACTACCTTAACAAACCCGCAATTTAACCTAGAGGTCAATCGGTAAAATTCCTGGTATAGCTCATAATTATTCAGTCGTTTGTTTTTACTAGAGAAATAATTGCTTTGCTCAAGACGGTCACGCCTCCCCGGCAGACTAATAATATTTTGAGAATCTGTATAAACCGTCAAAACCATATCGCTTCTGTTAGCCAAAGCGACCGTTTCACCCAGTGCCCACAACAAAGTTTGCAATTCCAATTTAGTCGAGCTGGTTTGCACAAAGCGCTTCACTTTCACCGTATCTTTAAGCGAGTCTATAGACACGTTCAGGCCAGATACCACGAAGTAAGCGCCATACCCAACCTTTAACTTAGTGTTAACACTACCGTCAGTAAAAACCTGCAAGTGAAGCATTTTTTTAAAATCCGTTCAAACTTAAAGTTCGCTTAGGGTCTTTATACTGCATTGGTAAATACTGACAAGTTAATTATCCCAATCATAACAAAACTCAGTCAATACCCCACTCACCCTGCAACCACCTGATTCCAAGACGCAAGGGTGATATTGAACAACCTAGAGGTGGAGTATTTAGATGAAGAATTTAAGTGGAATGATACATTCTTGAAGTGTAACTGGAAATATTTTCACGACGCACTGCAAGCTCACCGCTTTGCCTTACTGAATGACGTACTACCGCGGTATGGAATTGCAGCTTAATATTTTTGTCTAGTTTCTTGTCCAGGTCCGTTATAAGCCTAACAACGTAAGCTGGCACGCGATTTTACTAGCCGCTGAGCTAACTCGCAATAATCATCTCGGTATTCCTTAAGTTTTATCGTTAAACTCACTTAGAGTCAGTTATCTTCCTCTGCTATTTGAACCGGTACTTCGTGTACGATCTGCGCCCCTATTTCTCGATTTATCATTCGTTCCTATACTTGGCGGGTGTCGTGTAAGAAATCCAAAATATTCTGTTGAGGGCTTCTTAGACGCTGCAACCTTTTTTTTGGCGGATGCGGCAACCTTCTTTTTGGCAGATGCTTTAGCCTTCTTTTGTGCCTTACTTGCTTTTTTTGCCGCAACCATAAAAATTTCCCCGATTAAAGGATGAAGGTACGTATAGACTTAAAGTTCAAGAGAATGTGCTCACTAGATGAGTCTTACAATATTACACCTTAAGGGTGTTCTTCCCTGGTAATAATAGGCACACCCCCCACCGGGGCATTAGCGTTTACATCCCCTACATATACCGCAAAAACAAGAAACCTACTAACCTTAATACCTGCATCGCTGCGTTTGAGCGAATGACCGCTTTTGGTACAAAGCAGACATTCAGGATAATCCTAGTTTCATTGGTTACTTCAAATAACCACCTTAATGAACGACCTTAGCGTGGCTTAAACTGCTATACAACAAATTATAATAGTTTCGTCTAGTTACATGGGTGTATACATGTTCTTGCCCATTAGAATTTAAGTCCAGCGCAAGAACTTTTAATTTCAGCCAGAGTCCAACAATTATAACGGACATGTAAAGCCGTCAATCGGTAATGTTCTTTGAGACTGTATAGAGATGTTTTGGAAGGTGTTTACTGACCAGAACGAGAGAAGTGCAACGGAGGCACAGGATCAAATCGGTCATATTCTTGAACATCTCAATTTTTAATGGAGGTAATCATGGACTTAATGACAATTTTCATAGGAGTCGTACTGGTCKTTGGWCTCTGGTATGTTCTAAACAAAAGGATGGATGATATTRAATCCGACCTTGAAGCCTTGGGTAAGGCTACTGGCAAGGAGGATCTTCTAACTAAGATACGTCATAAAACTCAACATAGAACCCAGAACTAATGGCTCAATTAGCTGATGCTCTTGCGACTAGTGTATTTGTCCGGTGCATCGGCTTCTTATAGTTGTGGTGTAATATGCTTTTGTTCGTTTAGTGATAGCCACGAACACGTTATCTACAGGAGAACATCATGGCAACGTACATTAGCCTTATGAACTTTACAGATCAAGGAATCCGGAAAGTCAAAGACTCGCCTGTTCGCTTCAAGGCATTTCGAGCGATGGCTGAAAAAGTAGGTGTAACAATTAAGAGCGTCTACTGGACAGTAGGGAATTACGACATCGTGATGGTTTTGGAAGGACCTGAAGAAGCCGTTACTTCTGCTCTTCTAAAGGGTGGCGCGCTCGGCAATGTCCGCTCGCAAACACTGCGCGCTTTCAATGTGGACGAAATGAAGCGAATGCTCTCGAAAATACCTTGATGTATTTTAGGGGATAAGAAGCCGACCAAATGACACGATAGTGCTGAACGAGATTGGCCTGTTCGGTTTTGTTGCAATGATGATATTTCTTAGTATTCTCATCATTGGWTTCATTTACGAATGGAAGAAGGGCGGCCTCGAATGGGAGTAGATGCTGCGGGTCCGGGGCAGGCCTCCGGACCAGATCCGATGTTCCAGGGTGTCAGCGGCGAACTCGCCGACAAGGGCTTCGTGATCGCGCAACTCGATAAGCTTGCAGCCTGGGCGCAGACCGGATCGATGTGGCCGATGAGTTTTGGGCTCGCGTGTTGCGCGGTCGAGATGATGCATACCGCCTGCAGCCGCTATGACCTTGACCGCTTCGGCATGGTGTTCCGGCCCAGCCCGAGGCAGTCCGATGTCATGATCGTCGCCGGGACCTTGACCAACAAGATGGCCCCCGCGCTGCGCAAGGTCTATGACCAGATGGCCGAGCCACGTTGGGTGATCTCCATGGGSTCYTGCGCCAAYGGCGGSGGYTAYTACCACTATTCCTAYTCGGTGGTGCGCGGCTGCGACCGCATCGTGCCKGTCGATATCTACGTGCCGGGCTGTCCKCCGACSGCSGARGCGTTGCTCTACGGCATCCTCCAATTGCAGAAGAAAATTCGCCGTACCGGCACCCTCATGCGCTGAACGAGCGTCGGCCCAGCAGAACAAGTATCCATGGACGAGCGAAGCGAACGCCTTGAAGCCCTCAACGAGTTGGGTAGCTACATCCGCGTGCTGCTGCCCGACGACGTGCTCGGTGTGGTTCTCGCCAATGGGGAATTGACCGTTTCCGTCAGGCGCCAGGCGATCGTCCAGGTTCTGACGGCGCTGCGCGACGACACCAACTGCCGGATGCATCAGTTGATCGATATCTGCGGCGTCGACTATCCCGAGCGGGCGGAACGGTTCGAGGTCGTCTACCAGCTGCTCTCCATGCGCCAGAACCACCGCGTGCGGGTCAAGCTTAGTACCGACGCCGAGACGCCGGTGCCCTCGGTCACTTCGGTTTACTCGGCCGCCGGCTGGTGGGAACGGGAAACCTGGGATCTCTACGGCGTCCTCTTTTCCGGCCACCCCGACCTGCGCCGCATCCTCACCGATTACGGTTTCGAGGGGCACCCGCTGCGCAAGGATTTTCCCCTCACGGGCTATGTGGAGGTGCGCTATGACGACGAACAGAAACGGGTCGTCTACGAACCGGTCAAGCTCGACCAGGAATTCCGCAACTTTGATTTCCTGAGTCCCTGGGAAGGCGCCGAGGCCATGCGCCAGTCCATGCCGGGGAGCGGTGACGGCGATGGAGAGGGCGATGGCTGAATCCCAGATCCAGAACTTCGCCCTCAATTTCGGGCCCCAGCATCCCGCCGCCCACGGCGTGCTGCGCCTGGTGCTGGAGATGGACGGCGAGGTCATCGAGCGCGCCGACCCCCACATCGGGCTCCTCCACCGGGGCACGGAAAAGCTTATCGAGTACAAGAGTTACCTCCAGGCGGTGCCCTATTTCGACCGCCTCGACTACGTCGCCCCGATGTCCCAGGAACACGCCTTCGCGCTGGCCATCGAAAAGCTTCTGGGCATCGTGGTGCCGCCCCGGGCCCAGTACATCCGGGTGCTGTTCGCCGAGATCAGCCGCATCCTCAGCCACATCCTCAACATCACCACCATGGCGTTGGACGTGGGCGCCATGACGCCGCTGCTTTGGGGCTTCGAAGAGCGCGAGAAGCTGATGGAATTCTACGAACGCGCCTCGGGTGCGCGCCTTCACGCCGCCTATTTTCGGCCGGGCGGGGTGCATATGGACCTGCCCGATGGCCTGACCGAGGATATCCTCGCCTTTTGCGACTCATTCCCCGCCCATCTCGACGATGTCGAGACGCTGCTGAGCGACAACCGCATTTTCCGCCAGCGCACGGTGGATATCGGCGTGTGCTCGGCCNGCGACGCCATCGACYGGGSCGGTCACTCCCCAGAACGTCCCGCACACAACGCGAACGCTCGTCCCGTCATCATCCGTGACCACCGGAATATCTTTCGACGAGACGTCCTGATACCGAGGCGCCGTCATCTTGAGCGACGAGGGGAGGTTTGCCCACAACTGGAAACCGTGCATCCGCCCGACCTCGTCCCCCTTCGGCATCTCCTGATGCAGGATTCCACTACCCGCGGTCATCCACTGAACGTCGCCGACACTCAGCGCCCCCCCGTTTCCCAGGCTGTCTTTGTGATTCACCGTGCCGGCGAGCACGTAGGTAATCGTCTCGATTCCCCGGTGCGGGTGCCACGGAAAGCCTGCAAGATAATTTTTCGGATCTTCGTTTCGAAAATCGTCCAGCAGGAGAAACGGGTCGTAGTCGCCCGTTTGCCCGAAACCGAACGCGCGCCTCAAGTGGCCCGAGCGCATGGACATGTTCGAGTGCCTGCGGGCGCCGGAGCTGCGTGCGCGCATGAGTKYGACNCGAGGTCGCGCAGGWACAGGCTCAGTCGCTTGACCGTTGGTCGCGGGATCTTGGATCGGCTGGTCATAGTCGGCGGAGGCTCATTTGACGGCCGACAGTGTACCAATCGCCACCGCGCCGCGAGCCGTGGTCGCCGGGCCTGATCGCGTAAACTAGTGCTCCATGCATATCCGTGACATCTTCCAACAGGACTCGACCACATTCAGCTTCGAGTTCTTTCCGCCAAGGACCGACCCCGGCTGGGAGACGCTGTTCACACGAATCAGCGACTTCGAAGCCTTGGGGCCTTCGTTTGTGTCGGTGACGTACGGCGCCGGCGGCACGACGCGCCAACAGACCCATGACCTGGTCGTTCGCCTTCATCGGAAAACGAAGCTTGATCCGGTGCCGCACCTGACTTGTGTCTGCCACACCCGTGGCGAGATCGAACACATTCTCACGCGATACGCCGAGGCCCAGATCAGCAATATCCTGGCG
This sequence comes from Proteobacteria bacterium SPGG2, assembly GCA_001643475.1. Lineage (GTDB taxonomy): Bacteria > Pseudomonadota > Gammaproteobacteria > Acidiferrobacterales > SPGG2 > SPGG2. Next base: position 6,620 of record LXTK01000219.1, read on the forward strand.
CTTCACGGCGATCCGCCGCTTGATCGACCGGACTACGATCGCTCCAAAGATGACTTCCGGTACGCGATCGACCTGGTCAAGACGATTCGCGCGTTCAACGAGCGTGGAGCGCACAGCGAYCCGAGGGGGTTCGGCATCGGGGTGGCCGGTTTTCCCGAAGGTCACCCCGCCACGCCACAACGGCTCACGGAGATGGATCATCTCAAGGCGAAGGTCGAGGCTGGGGCGGACTACGTCTGCACGCAGATGTTCTTCGACAATCACGAGTTTTACGACTGGCGCGAACGCTGTGAGTTGGCGGGAATCAACGTCCCGCTGATTGCGGGAATCATGCCGATCACCTCGGTGAAGAACATGCAGCGCATGGCCGAGCTTGCCGCCGGGACGCGCTTCCCGGCCCGGCTTCTCAAAGGAATCTACCGTCGGCAGGACGACCCCGCGGCGGTGCTCCAGTTCGGTGTGCTGTGGGCGACCGAGCAGTGCCGCGACCTGCTTGACACCGGTGTGCGCGGCATTCATTTCTACACGCTGAACCGATCCGACGCCACCCGACAGATCTACCAGACGCTCGGCGCGAAGGATTCTGC
>LXTK01000022.1 GCA_001643475.1 Proteobacteria bacterium SPGG2
ACTCATTTCACATGGGATCGCTACGGTCGAAAAGGCCGATACTATTCCTTCTCTCTACGTAACCACTTGCGCCAGCCGGTCAAGGAAGTTTATTACATGGTGGCATTTTATGATGGTGATGGGCAGCCCGTGCACGTACAGTCTCGACGATACTCCGGGTTTATTCCCGCCGGACTTGCCAAGCGCATGAACGGGGCGCTGGAGATTTACACCTCTGATCTGGCGGAACGGGTTGATATAAAGATCGTTAGTTTCGAAACGGTGCAGTAACCCTCCCCATCGCCTGGGGAGTGTTGGAAGATTATTTATAAATCGTAAACTAAAAATTGTTGTGACCGGTTAGAGAAGTTCGGTAGCCAGATTTACGAGCGGTGCTGCTCTTTTTCTATCTTGGCCCACGAATCCCGTAGGGTGACAATTCGGTTGAACACCAATTTCTCTTCGGACGAATCGGCTGAATCAACACAGAAGTAGCCTTGCCGTTCGAACTGGTATCTAGTTTCGGGCATGGCCCCGGCCAGACTTGGTTCGACTCGGCTAGCCGTTAATGTCTCGATCGAATCCGGATTAAGAGAGGCCTTGAAGTCGGCACCGTCGCTAGCCGGGTTTGCATTGCGGAACAGGCGATCGCAAAGACGTGTTTCGACCTCAAGCGCGTGCTCGGCGGATACCCAGTGTAGTGTTCCCTTGACCTTACGGCCATCCGGCGCTGATCCACCGCGTGTGTCGGGATCGTACATACAACGCAATTCAGTCACCTCACCGGTCTGTGGATCCCTGACTACGCTAGTGCATTTGACAAAGTACGCGTATCGCAGGCGCACCTCCCGTCCTGGTGCTAGGCGAAAGAACTTCTTGGGCGGATCCTCGAGAAAATCGTCGCGCTCGATGTAGAGTACGCGCGAGAACGGCACCTTCCGTGTGCCCATGGTTGGATCATTCGGGTGATTGGGTGCATCGAATTCTTCAACCTGGTTTTCGGGATAATTGTCGATGACCACTCTTAGGGGCCGCAATACACACATTCTACGCGGCGTTTTCTCTTCGAGATCCTCCCGCACGCAATTTTCGAGCAGGCTCATCTCGATAACATTGTCTTTTTTGGTAATGCCGGCCCGCCCACAGAAGTCTCGTATTGCTGCTGGCGTATAGCCCCGTCGTCGCATCCCCACTAGCGTCGGCATGCGGGGATCATCCCATCCGTTGACATGCCCCTGTTCAACTAATTCATTTAGTATGCGCTTGCTCATGACCGTGTAATTCAGCGACAAACGTGAGAATTCAATCTGTTGCGGGTGGCAATCGACTTCTAGTTCATCGAGATACCAGTCATAGAGCGGACGATGATCCTCAAACTCCAGGGTACAAAGTGAGTGTGTCACGCCTTCAATGGAATCGGACAGACACTGCGTAAAATCATACATCGGATATATGCACCATTGGTCGCCGGTCATCTGATGTGCCATATGACGGATTCGATAAATGATCGGATCTCTCATGTTAAGGTTGGGTGAAGCCATATCGATCTTGGCGCGAAGAACGTGCGCGCCATCCTCAAATTCCCCTGTCCGCATGCGTTCAAAGAGATCCAGGTTTTCCTCGACGGAACGATTCCGATAAGGGCTGTTCTTACCAGGTTCGGTCAACGTGCCGCGATGGCTTCGAATATCATCGGCACTCAAACTATCTACGTACGCCTTGCCCATTTTTATTAGCTGTACCGCATAGTCGTAGAGTTGATCGAAGTAGTCTGATGAATGGCGCAGGCGGTCACCCCAATCAAACCCAAGCCAACGCACATCAGCCTTTATCGACTCGACATATTCCATACTTTCCTTTAGTGGATTTGTATCGTCGAAGCGCATATAACACACGCCGTCGAATTCAAGTGCTATACCGAAATTTAGACAGATAGACTTTGCATGACCGATATGCAGGTATCCATTGGGCTCGGGTGGGAACCGGGTTACAACCTGACCATCATTCTTGTGCGATTTGATATCTTTCGTAATGATAGTGCGAATGAAATTCAAGGGACGTGTCGTGCTTGTCTGCACGTCGTTAGTGGCACTATTCGGCGGGTGTGGGCCGCTATTCATGTCTGACATCCGGCAAAGATTAACAAGGATTCTACCATCTTTGTTCGCCGAAATAGGGGTTGTGGTGATGAACGGGTTAGCTCAGTAAACATGCTAGACGCGTATACGGATTGGTTACTTCGATGGCACAAGGCGATTGTCATTGTCGTACTGGCGGTCGTCGTGCTCTTAAGCGCCGTCGCCTTCCGTCTGACCATAACTAACGACATGCGCGCCTATTTTAGCCCCGATAATCCCCAACTTGCGGCGTTCGATGCCTTAGAAAATGTATTTAACAAACAGGATGACGTGTTCCTATTCGTCGTGCCACGCAGCCGCGACATATTCAATGCACATGTGCTAACGCTAGTGTGGGAGTTGACGGAGTTTGGTTGGCAATCACCCTATTCGACAAGAGTAAGCTCGCTCGCGAACCATCAGCATACACACGCTAAAGGTGATGAGCTCTTTGTTGTAGACCTGATTGCAGACCCTAAGAAATTGGATGCAGCTGCGATTGCGAGCATTAAACGCATCAGTCTAAACGACCCCACCCTTGTCGGTACCCTCGTAGCAGCCGACGGTAGCGCGACTGGGATCGAGATTACGTTAGCGATGCCGCCTGCCAATCTGAATGCTAACGATGAGATCGTCGAATTCTTTCGATCTCGCTTGCCGGAGTTTCGCGCACGTTACCCAGAGGTCGAGATACTTTTGGGCGGCAGTGCGGCCATGAATGTCACGCTCGGTGAGGCGGTCGAACAGGATCTGCGCAATCTGATCGCCTTGAGTTACTTGATCATCATTGTCGGCCTGCTGCTGTTTCTACGCCAGCTTGGCGGCACGGTTGCCGCCGTATTGGTAGTGACGATGGCAATAGCCTGTACCATGGGCTTGTTTGGTTGGTTCGGCGTTGTACTCGAGGCGGTAGCTGGGTTTGTACCGAGTGTTGTCATGACCATCGCAGTCGCCGACTCGGTCCATATTTTGGTTAGTTATTACTATGAGCGACGCCGTGGCCAGCGGAACGAGGCGGCGATTCGCGAGTCGCTACGGATCAATGCGGCACCTGTACTCATCACCAGTATCACCACCATCATTGGCATGTTAACGCTAAATTTCAGCGATTCACCTCCTTACCGAGATCTCGGCAACATGGTGGCAGTAGGTGTTTGCGTCGCCTACGGTCTTTCTATGTCGTTTCTCCCTGCCTTACTGGCGTGGATGTCGGTTGGAAATGTTGCCCGGGGACAGAGTCTGGAGGCGTCGATGCGCGTGTTTGCGGATTGGGTGATTCGCCGCCATAAAGCGCTACTTGTTGGAATGTCGGTGTCGATAATCATACTTGCTAGCTTTATCCCGAGAAATCAGCTTACCGAGCGTTGGCACGATTATTTTGATGATACGTTTGAGATAAGAAACACTATCGAGACCGTCAACGATAAATTAGGTGGCGTCCATGCGATTCGGTATGGATTGGATACTGGGGTAGATCAAGGAATCAACGAGCCGGCCTATCTCGCGGCCGTCGATCGATTCGCCGACTGGTACCGTCGGCAACCGGGGGTCAGTCACGTTACCAAGATAACAGACGTGATCAAGCGTTTGAACATGAACATGCATGGTGATGACCCCGAGTGGTACCGGCTGCCGCAAAGTCGTGAGTTGGCAGCACAGTACTTGTTACTCTATGAACTGTCATTGCCGCAAGGTCTCGGGCTTGAGAACATCATCAATGTCAGTCGATCGGCAACCCAGTTTACCGTCGCTATAGAAAAAACCGATTCCGAGCGACTTATTGAACTAGATCGCAGGGCGCAGGCGTGGTTACGCGCGCACGCACCAGACATTCGCGCTGCCGAGGGAACTGGGCTGGATATGGTGTTTGCACATATCAATCACCGAAATATCCGCGCCCTGTTAGCGGGGGTGGCGCTAGCATTGGTATTGATATCATTGCTGCTGATTGTTGCGCTGCGCTCAGTAAAACTAGGACTGATGAGCCTAGTCACTAACCTTGCACCCGCGGGTCTGGCGTATGGCACCTGGGGGCTGTTCGTGGGTTGGATAGACCTTTCTGCGTCAGTCGTGATGTGTATGAGTCTTGGAATCGTGGTCGATGATACTGTGCACTTTGTCAGCAAGTATTTGCGCGCACGGCGTGAGCAACGGCTGAGCGCGGCTGAAGGAATGCGTTATGCCTTCAACACGGTAGGGGTGGCATTGTGTATCACCTCGGCCGTGTTGGTCGCCGGCTTTCTGGTTCTAGGTGCTTCACATTTTTCGCCGACGTGGACCACGGGGATCTTGATCGCCATTACGCTGAGTTATGCGCTCGTCATCGACTTTTTGTTTCTGCCGCCACTGTTACTGGTACTAGACCAGCGTTGGCATATCAGGTTCTGATGGTAGCCTGGCCCTAGTAACTTGCCGACCATCAATGCGAAGGAGAAAACATGGCGAGCACAATACTGATTACTGGCGCCAATCGTGGCATAGGGTTTGAGCTTACCCAACAGTATGCCGAGGCCGGTTGGCGAGTGGTAGCCTGTTGTCGCGAACCTGATAAAGCGCAGGCGCTGGACGGTGTAAGAAGCGATTACGGAGAACAGGTGAGTATACATAGGCTCGATGTCACCAATTCCGAACCCATAAAGGCGCTGGTGACCTCGATGGAGGATACGCCCATCGACATTCTGTTGAATAATGCTGGCATCTACGGCCAGCGCGACGCTAGCCTGGGTAATATCGACGAGGATAAATGGCTTGAGACGTTTCGCGTAAATACAATCGCACCGATAAAGGTCATGGAGGCCTTTATTGATGTGGTAGCTGCTAGCAAACGCAAAGTATTTGCGACTATTACGAGTAAGATGGGCAGTATGGCAGATAACACGTCGGGCGGTAGCTATGTGTATCGTTCGTCCAAAGCTGCGTTGAATGCGGTTATGAAGAGTGCCGCTAATGACCTAGAAGGCCGCGGTATTAGCGTAGTCGTGATACACCCCGGGTGGGTACGGACGGATATGGGTGGTCCAAGCGCGTTGTTGAGTGTCGAGCAAAGTGCGAAGTCGATCCGCGAACTGCTGGGGCGGGTTTCGATTGAGGATACGGGCAAATTCTTTAACTATGACGGTACGGTAATACCCTGGTGATGTACGGTCGTCGTAGGTAGGGCCAATGAGCCGACTTTCCATCGCTGAACTACAGAAAATGGCGCGCGACACGTTTGGGCGCGACTTATCGGAGGGCGAGATCGAGGTTTATCGAACACGCCTACCGGCCATGGTGCAGGCCGTGACAATGCTAAAAGAATGGGAGTCGCGACTAAACGATACTGTTCCTGCCACCGTACATGTGACACCAGTGGTCGGCACTGATGACCGCGAGTGATCTTGCCTTTGCGACCATCGCCGAAGTAGCACCACGCATCGAGGCCGGAGAAATCTCGCCGGTAGAGCTGACCGAGCTAGCGCTCGATCGTATCACCCAACGAAACACGCAGCTCAACGCGTACATAACCGTGATGGCGGATACGGCCAGGCGTACGTCGGAGCGTGCTGCGGCAGCGATCAAGGCAGGCCAGTATCTCGGACCGTTACACGGCATCCCGGTGGCGGTAAAAGATCTGTTTGCCACAAGTGGGGTGCGCACCACATTTGGTTCTCCGCTGTTTGCGGATTGGGTGCCGGACTACGATGCAGCAGTGGTTGAACGCCTAAACGCGGCCGGGGCTATCGTTCTGGGCAAGACCAATCTGCACGAACTGGCCTATGGCACCACCAGCAGCAATGCGCATTACGGTGCTGTACGCAATCCCTGGCATCTTGAGTGCCATCCCGGCGGCTCCAGCGGTGGCTCGGGCGCCGCCGTCGCGGATGGACTGGCCATGGCCGCTTTGGGCAGCGACACCGGCGCGTCTATCCGCCAACCCGCCGCCTGCTGTGGCCTCGTTGGTCTTAAGCCTACCTTTGGTCGGGTAAGCAAGTTTGGCGCGCTGTCGCTGTCTTGGTCCATGGACCATGTCGGCCCAATGACGCGCAGCGTCGAGGATGCTGCCCTGATGTTGCAAGTCCTGGCCGGACACGACGCACGCGATCCCACTTGTATGCGCCGATCGATCCCGGATTATCGAGAAAGTCTCACGAAAACTATTCGTGGCTGCAAGCTCGGGGTCGCTCGCCAATTCTTTTTTGAAGATTGTGATCCTGAGGTCGAAGCCGCGGTCGAAAACGCGGTACACGTGCTGCGGGATCTCGGCGCAATAATAGTAGATGTCGAACTACCGGATATGTGGGTTTGCCATCGTATGGGGTCACTGATTATTGCGGTTGAGGGTGCCGCCTACCACGCCGATGCCTTGCGGACGCGTCCAGAGAAGTTTAGCGATGAGATGCTGACATCGTTTGGGTTGGGAAATTTTTACACCGGGGTTCAGTATGTGCAGGCACAAAGATTGCGACGCCACCTTACAGTCGAGACACAGAAGAGGTTCGAGAGCTTCGATGCATTGATCACGCCGACATCTCCGGTGCCGACGACCCGAATTGCGGATGACCCGCCAGGTCATGCCTTGTTGCGGAGTCGGAATACGCTGCCGTTTAATTTTACTAGTTTGCCGGCAATATCGGTCCCATGTGGGTTCACGTCTGCCGGTTTACCGGTCGGCTTACAAATTGCCGGCAAAGCATTTGACGAAGCGGGCATGCTACAGATCGCGTACGCCTATGAGCAGGCCACAAGCTGGCATCAGAAGCATCCCCCGCAATAGACTGCATACAAAAAGAACCCCGCGCACGGCGGGGTTCTTCTCTTCAGGCAAGAAATCTTAACTACTCACTACGAGGTCGTGGTAAATACCAACCGATACTTAGCAACCCCTTTAAAATTAGGCAAGAATTTCTTGAATTTGACCTTAAAGTTGGCCTGTTTGCCGGATCTGATCTTGGTAACCTTTCGCATCATCGACGCCGAATCGGACTCGGCTGCGATTAACCGATTCTTTGCGTCATAAAGGGCGATACCCACGTGCCCGGTTACGCCGTTTGGCGTCCTGTTCCAAACGATCACAGTGGCCTCATCGCCAGAAAAGGTAATGGCCTCAAGTTTGACGCCCTTATGATCACGTCCGATCTGTATGGACTTGCCCACGACTACCTTACCGGAGTGAGTGATGCGACTATAATTCGCCGACTTCTCGGTGCCGGCAGTAAGGGCCATAGGAACCATCATGGCGATCAGGAAAAAAGCGGGGAGTTTAATGTTTGCGAACATTGTTGCGATACCTCCATAAATACAATGCTATCGCACTGATATAGTCCGGGTTCTCCGAATCGTCAAGGAAGCAGGGTGCCGGCACCTACCACGTACCTCAAGAACCCCCCCCTTCATCGTTGACTTAAGCGGAGAAAAGCCGTCTGGCCGGAAGTGGCATCGGCTGGACACGCTGTTTTTCTAGGTGCGATCCCAAGCGCCGCCTTTATTGTTAAAATCCCGAGATCGGCAAGCTCTGCGGGGCGACTATCAATGATTATCGTCTAGTCAGATGATCACCGGTTGCATGAGGGCAAAGCAGAGCTAAACGACGGTAAACTGGCCCCGTGTTTTGAGAGGCCTGAGCGCGCTAATGCGAACATCTCGTGTGCATAGGGTCAATCTTGGCGATGTGGTGCCAGCGGTCGATTTTGGGGCTTTGATATCTGGTCACAGGCGCTCGACGATGAGCGAGCGGATCACGGCACATCGTCCCGACGTCCTGGTAGTGTCGTTGGGTGTCGATACGTTCAGCGGTGATCCGATCTCACCGTTCAGGCTGGATACCAGCGATTATGCGACTGTCGGTAGGCGCATTGCCAAAGTTGGAACGCCTTGTGTTTTCGTTATGGAAGGTGGTTACGCCATCGATGCCATTGGCGTCGACGTTACTAACGTACTAACGGGATTCGAGCAGTAAAATAGAGGACGATGGATATGAAACCGCTCATGAGTGTTTTCTTGCTCATTGTCATGACAGCCATGACATTTCTGAGTCATCCGGTGCAGGCAGATTCTGCGCTCATCGTTAAGACGGGTAGTTTCAAGCTCTCCGATGATACGCAAGGCATATCGGGTGGGATATCGTTAATGTTCGACGAAGACGCATCTAGCGTTTTCGCGATCGAGTACGAATGGGGTATCGATAAGGTGGTTGTGGGTGCTGAATTATTGGGCTACAGCCACGACTGGGATTCGAGTGTCGCTACGTCAGGCGATAACGATACGCTGGCGATCATGTTCAATGTCAAGAGGTACTTCGAAATCCGCAAGTCTATTCTATTCTATATAGGGGGTGGGATCGGTATCGCCTCTGTCGATTTTGATGGCCCTGGCGGATCCACCGAGGGTGATGATCTTGCGCTGCAGGTGATGGCGGGCGTTACGGTTCGCGCGAAGAAGGTTGGACTTTATACCGAGGTTAAGTCATTTTCTTCAGAACCGGAGGACGATTTCGGCGATGATATCGACGTTTCGGGAACGGGTCTTTTTGGTGGCATAAGTTTCCACTTCTGACTTCCTCGCGTCGTTAAACGCTGGGTGTTGGGCCGGCATGGGATGGATAAAGAAAATTCGCGGTGCACTAGATGACCAGCAACGCGGCGCACTGATCTATAGCGGCAAACTACTGGTCTTCAAGCAAGTACCCGCGATGCAGAGATTATGTGCCTTCGCGGACGAACTAATAACGGCAGCGTTTAACCCGCACGCCCCGGAAAAGGCACAGTTTGAACTTGAGCGCGATGAGTTTCTGTCGTTGGCGGCCAGTACCCAGAGTCGTTTCAAGAAGCACCCAGAATCGCGGAAGTTGTTCAGGTCGGCGCTCGACGAGATTGGCGTCGATATAGAGCACAGCTACTGGGATAGACTGCTACTACGCATTCTTCCCCATGGAGACACGCATGCGGGTGGGCTTACTTCAAGGGCCGGTATCCATCGTGATACTTGGGGCTCTAATCTCTATCAGCAGACTAACTGGTGGGCACCAATCTATGCATTGACTCCCGAACGAACGATTGTGTTCTATCCGGATTACTGGTCACAACCTGTTGAGAATACCAGCGCCAGCTGGAGCTACGACAAGTATGTGGCCGACCGCCGTCAAACCGACCCCCGCTTAGCGCCCAGCTATCCACCCGCACCGCAGCCGCAGCAGGTGATCGATACAACCGCTGAAATACGCGTGGTAATCGATCCGGGTGACATGCTGTGTTTCTCCGGTGCCCACCTCCATGCGAGCGCCGCCAATGTGTCCAGATTCACACGATTCAGTATCGAATCCAGGACCGTCAATATCGATGACCTAAAACGCAATCGCGCAGCGCCAAATATCGATTGCCAAGCCCGGCAGGTTAAGTTCAATTGGTTTCGCCACGTGGTGAGCAATGAACCGCTAACTGGGGAGATTCGATACGTAGAAGAAAACACAATCAGCAACCGATGAAGGTATATTATTGCGATCAATTTGTATTGCCGTTACCGGCGGGTCATCGCTTTCCTATCAGCAAGTATCGGCTCCTGTACGAGCGTGTGGCGCAAGCGAATAACGGACAATTCGAGCTGCGTGTTCCAGACGCGGCCAAGAATGAAGATCTGTTACTGGCGCATGATCGCGAATACCTCAAGAGAGTCATCAATGGTGCACTGAGTGCTCGCGAGATCAGGGAACTCGGCTTTCCTTGGTCGTTGGAGCTCGTGGAACGCTCACGTCTATCCAACGGCGCCACGATTGCCGCCTGTCGCGCAGCCCTCGAGGAGGGAGTTGCCGCCAATCTCGCCGGCGGTACGCACCATGCCCATCGCGATCGGGCGCAGGGCTACTGTGTATTTAATGACAGCGTGGTGGCCAGCCGCGTGATGCAACGTGAAAATCTGGTGCGGCGCGTACTAGTTATAGACTGCGACGTACATCAGGGCAATGGTACGGCCACGATCCTCGCCAATGATCCCACGATATTTACGTTTTCGATCCACGGCCAGAAGAATTTTCCGGTCAATAAGGCGTGTAGTGATCTGGATATAGAGCTGCCGGATGGTGCCGATGACGATGCCTATCTCAAAGCGTTAAAGACTGGGGTTGATAGCGCCGTCGCTCGTTCGAAACCAGAGTTGGTCATCTTTATCGCCGGCGCCGATCCCTACGAGGGAGACCGACTCGGACGCCTAGGGTTGAGCAAGAAAGGTCTGGCCGCGCGCGACCAGCTGATTCTCGGTTATTGTGATAGATACGGCTTGCCCGTTGCCATCACCATGGGGGGCGGCTACGCGCATGATGTCCAGGACATTGTCGACATCCACTTTCAAAGTGTCGTCCAGGCGACAGCGTATGCCAAGCGCAGACCTTTGGGTTCGGTTCAAGAACGTTTCCTTTCGGAGTCCCTGCTAAGGCCCACGTAACTGCGTGGTCGGCAGCTAAGATATTATGGGCATAATACCCGCGGGGTCCGTGGTTGTTCGCTGGATTGTTGCGATGCTGGCAACGATAGTGTCGGTCTGTTGCTTGGCGAGTATGAATAATCCGTTTGAGCCGAAGCCATTGGATATACAAGGTCATCGGGGGTGTCGAGGGTTGTTGCCCGAGAACACAATACCTGCATTCAAGAAGGCGCTAGCGTTGCGTGTGACGACACTGGAGTTCGACCTGCAGGCCACCAAGGATTGGACCTTGGTCGTTTATCACGACCCGCACCTCGATCCCAAGCGTTGCATCTACGATGATGGCCGGAAGGTTCCAAAGCGATTGATCGAAGAGCTCACCTACGGTGATTTAGCCGATATTGATTGCGGACAGCTTTTTGATCCCCGTTTTCCAACCCAGAAGAAAACATCAGGTCTACGCATCCCGCGGTTACAAGATGTCCTCGTGCTTGCTCAACAGGCTGACTACCCTGTACGTCTCAACATCGAGATGAAATGGCGGGAGCGCAAGGATGGCCTATCGGTGCACGAGCTCGCAGGGCGAATAATCGCATTGATCAAGCACTACGATCTTCAGTCACGAACGATCATCCAGTCGTTTTATCCGCCGGCGCTGCGTGCTGTGCGCGAAATAGATGGCGATATTGCGAGAGCGATATTGGTGGAAAAGCCCGAGGACTATGATCATCGGTTTAGAGAAAGCGCCGCCACGATCTTGTCTCCGCGATTTCAACAATTGCGCTTGAAGGATGTGAGGCGCTTTCAAGGTCGTGGTGTTTCCGTGATTCCGTGGACCGTCAACGAGGCGGCGGACATCTGCCGCCTCATCAGATGGGGAGTGGACGGCATTATTTCCGACTATCCGGACCGCGTAATTGAGTTATACGTTAAGCGATTGTGTTAACGTCGGCGTACGGCCAACAGACACCGGCGCAGCCCGGTTCGATTAGGGTAAGGCCGCCACTGCCTTGATTTCGAGCGAAAATTCTTCTCGAACTAGGCCGCTGACGACCAACAGCGTATTGGGTGGATAGTCCTTATTCGGAAATATTTCAGGGAAGATTTCCATGCGCGTCTGCATATAGGGTTGAATAGCCTCTCTGCCGACGACGTAGGTGGTGAATTCCAATACGTGACTGAATGACGCGCCAACACCGGCCAAGATGCGACCGAGGTTGTCGAATACCTGCCGCGTTTGTGCTGCCACATCGTTTTCACCCACAAGGTTTCCGTCGATATCCACCGATACCTGACCCGCGATAAAGACCAGCTCACCCGCACGGGCGCGGATGGCCTGGGAGTATGCGCCCAAGGGCTGTGGGGCATTGGATACGTTGACGACAGCTCGTTGTAGTTGGGCCATGGTTACCCTCCTGGTCCTAGTAGGTGTAGCGCGTGGATCGCGTATCTTACGGCATTATCTAGCGCCGACCGCGATTAACGGTCCCCAAAAACCTTGCCGGGGTCTGCGGTGCCTGTCAAAATCGCTGTTGCTGCTATGTGCGCGCGATCCTGATGCTGGGGTGTGCAGCGCACAAATCAGAATAATCAGCGTTGGACGGAGGAGGCATGATACGGACAAGGACACGGTTCTGGGCAAGGGATGATGCCGAGTTTCTGCGATAACCAAATTCCTTGTGGGCACGATCACACCCGAGAATCTCACCGGGCGCATACTCGTGTGCCCCCCAACATTATCAATAGGAGATAGCCGTGCGCTTTTCCTCTTTTTTTGAATATCCAGATCTTGAAGAGCAGGAAAGTTCGAATGACTTCAGTTTCTTGGGTGACTGTAGTGAAGATGAGTGGGACAAGATTGTAGATTTGACTCAGCGTCGCGAATTTTCGGCCGGCGACACAATAGTGGCGGAAGGCGAAGCCGATCGGGCGCTTTATATCGTTGCGAGCGGCACACTCGAAGTGCGGGTGCGCCAAAGCAAGGGCCTGAGAACGCGTGTTACCACGATCTCTAAGGGCTCTATTTTCGGAGAACAGGCGTTTCTCGACGGACAGCCTCGTTCTGCCCAAGTGAGGGCCGTAACCGATGGTGAGTTATTGATTCTGACACTCGATGCTTTTAAATCGCTAGTCGGATGGGAACCCAAGCTCGCAACCCAAATTCTGTTCGATTTGGGGCGCATATTGTCGATTCGACTACGCCACACAACAGCCTTGATCTCAAAATGGGGCGGCTAGTTTGTGAATAAGAGAACTGTATTTCCGAACTACATGCAGATGACACGCTATATGCCCGTCTGGGCGTGGCGTATTCTACGCGTTGGCAGTGTAGCGACCGCGCTCTGGCTCTGTTATACGTTGTATACCCAACCAGAGCTCGGACTAACCTTGTTTTGGGGTTTGGCGATACCAATTCTGCCCTTGGTCTTCTTTGTTGCGCCGGGCTTATGGCGCAATCTGTGCCCGCTCTCTGCCAGTAATCAGGTACCACGTGTGCTTCGGTTCAGTCTGGCCCTTACACCGCCGGCCTGGTTCAAAGAATACGCCTACGTAATCGGGCTCTCGATGTTTTTCCTGCTCGTATCCATGCGCAAACTCGGGCTCGACACTGACGGCATCGCGGTGGCGGCCCTCATCGTCGGGGCGCTGGTGTTTGCTTTCTTAGGCGGCTTCGTCTTT
>LXTK01000156.1 GCA_001643475.1 Proteobacteria bacterium SPGG2
GCCGATAACCTCGGATCAGTTTATGGACGAGGACTGCACGGTAGAGCAGGTCTGGTTCACAAACACCCAGTCGATTCCCAAGAAGGCGACACTGGAGCAAGTGGTACAAATGGCGCTGGCACAGATCGAAGCGCCGACGATGCTACAATAATGAATCAACGTGACGATGTGCTCGCTCTACAGTGCAAGGTAGAACTGGCGGATTGGAATGAAACTACAGACAGTGGTTGTACGCTTACCCTGCGCGTACCCGATGCCGAAAGCGTGGATATACTGAGGGCGGTTTTCGCTCGACACGCGAACGACGCTGACCCCCGTTACTTGCTGCATCTACTCAAGATAAATGAGCACTGCAGACGCATAAATCCAGTTAGACGCGAGCGGCTTGAGAACGCACTTAAGGCTCAGCCACTTTCCCGTAGTGCCTCAACGTTGTCCCGCGATCCTGACTTTTGGGGATATCTAGAGAAGATCGACTTTGCGGTTGTCGAGGGTGAAGTTGATGCATTTCGTGCGCAACAATATATCAACAAGGTGTGCAATATCCGTTGCCGTCGCGAGCTCGACCGGAATAGTGCAGCAGCGGAACAATACCAGAACATTATCATCAAGCCCTTTCTTTCTTGGTTACGTTCTTAGGCATAACGCCCTATCTATTCTTTTCGTTTCGTATCAGCTCGAATGTGCCCATTGGCGGTCGCGTTCGATAAGCAGTGCACGGACGGCACGCCACAAACGCCAATAATCAATGATATTCTGACCCAGATCCACGTGAACAAGGCCATTGATTAGGAATAGCTGTGTTTGTGCTGCCGGTAACGCCCGAGCTAAGGCGACGCTTTCGGTGTAGGGAATAATGGGATCATCGAAGCCATGAACAAGGATCACTCGCGCTGATAAATGTGCCAATTCGTAACTGTTCAAGCTTAGGGCGTGTATCTCAGACCTCACCTCAGACGGCAGCTGTGCAAGCAAGGCATTAGTATTATCTACATCAGTATTGTTTATGAACTCGTAAACTGCGTGACCTTCAGGAGTGAGTTGCGATACAAATTCTGCTGCATCAGCGCCTTGTTTTTTTAACATACGCTTGGCAACTTGCGACAAAATTTCTCGGTCCGTGCGGTTGCCGAGTTTTTCGACATTGCTCAGCATAAATACCCATTTTGCATAGTCATTGGGTTCGTGGTATTGCCACGCCTGTCCGTCGTGATAATAGCCAGTTGTGGCGAACGTAAGCGTTGTTGACAGATCGTAATAGCCACCAACGGCGAGGATAAAGCGTACATCGTCCTGAATCTCCGGTTCTAGGGCGGCCATGAAAGCGGGCGCACTGGCGACACTAAGCGCTACAATGCCTATGTTTTGCTCACTAGTGAGTTCGAGCGACGCCTTCATATAGGAAACCGCATCGACAACATAGAGTGTATTGTCGGCTCGTAGCTGTAGCTCGCGCAGCCCCACGATGTCCGGCACTAAGACGATAAAACGAGCACCCGCGAGGGTGGCGGCAAACGCCACCAGGCGCGGGTCGTCCTTGCCCAGTGGCGCCGCACCATGGAGCAGCACGATGCCGCCTAGTGGACGACCGGCAGGGTGATATACATCACCGAGGCGGCGTTGCTGCCCTATCTGATAAGTCACCGTCTTGCGCGTTAACGGTCCCGTCTCGCCCTTGGCGACGGAAGACGTGAGGTTGGTTAGCCCGAGTATCAACCGCGTAGTTTCGTAGGCGCGAAAAGGGGAACCAACTAACAGCAGCAATAAAGCTGTTGCTGACAGAACAAGGACAGTGATTACCCACCTCTTGGTCAAGATACGCGCCATGACGGGAGACGATGCTTAGCCTACCCTTAGCGATATGCCGCCGCGGCGCGGGTCACCCGCACCAGTAAACGATTTATCAGCGGCATTGCGTTGTGCTACGTGAACCCCCCCGAAGAACAAATTATGGTCCTGCCACAGCTTGTGATTGGGAAATTCTGCCGTAAGTTCGGCTAGCTCATCCAATTCGAACCCACCTTCGATGCTAAGCAGACCGTTCTCGAAATGTATACGTGGACTATCAACTGCAGTTTTGACAGGCATGCCGAAATCAATCAGATTCAGAAGGACCTGTAGCATGGCGGTTCGAATGCGATTCGATCCACCTGAACCCATTGCGACGTTAGACCCATCGGCACCGAACATCAGCGTTGGCGACAACATGGATGAGAGTCGGCGGCCCGGCGCGCCGCGGTGAAATCCGCGTGGGTTAATGTCTTCCTCCCCCAGCATGTTATTGAGCATTATGCCCGTATTGGGGATGATGTATCCGGAGCCTTCTCCGTTCGAAGTTGTCATGCTAGCCATGTTTCCTTTGGCATCGATCACGCTAATATGTGTGGTGCCGCGCGTACTACTGGTATGTTCTAAGATCGCGGTGCGATAGGTATGTAGAAGTCGGCTACCCAGCAGTTTGCGAGCTTTCGGATATTCCTCAACCGTATGGTCATCGACAATGCTTTTTCTTACCCGTTGGGCTGACTCCATCGTACGTGCGAGTAGTCGCAGATAAGCGGTCGTGCCAAACTCAAGTGTGGATACGTTGAGCTGTTCAAGCAGTTTGAGTGTGAAGGCGATTAACACACCGCCGGAGGAAGGTGGTGGATTTGTGAGCACGCGTGAGTTGTGATAGCTGAATGTCAGCGGCTTCCTTCTCATAACACGGTACTTGTGAAGGTCGTTTTCGGTGATGCTGTCGCCGCGCTCATGRCAATCCTTGACGATCTGTTTAGCAACATCACMCCGATAGAAAAGCGAATCACCTTCATCGGCAAGGCTGTCAAGTGYGTCGGCTAGGTCCGGTTGCTTAAGGMRCTCACCTTCGGTGAGYAGTTGATCACTATTTGGATTGCGGTAGATAGCTAGTGYTGCCGGTGTAGATCGCAGAATCTTTTCRAGCACTACGAAAGAATATGCYTGTAGTTGATTCATTTTCACACCGTGGCGCGCAAAAGYAACYGCAGGTTCAATRATCTCCTTTATCGGCAGTGTGCAAAGCTCCTGATGAATTTTGAATAAACCCTTAACGATCCCGGGCGTAGCGATAGAACTCATGCCGATGTGAAATTCTTGTGTAGTGGTACCAAAATCGGCATTGATGGGATAAAAATCCATCATCTCATTATTGCGACGAAGAAGAGGCGTTTGGGTAAAGAAGTCGTAGAGAAATTGTCATCAGTGTCGGTGTGTGCCAACAAGAAACCACCACCACCGAGCGACGTGAAAACGGGCTCTACCACGCACGCCGCAAATTGTGCGGCAAGAACCGCATCAAATGCGTTGCCGCCCGCCTGTAGGATAGTCTCGGCCGCTTCGACCGTACTCGGGTGGCCGGCGGCGATAATGCCTTTTTGTGTCATGATCGCATTCGCAATGTTGCAAGATCTAGTTTAGAACGCAAGAGGACCTGCGATCGAGTGTGGGCTTCTAGTCACACGGTTGCATATCGCTTACGCTTTCGAGAATGGATGCTTATCAGCCAGAGATTACGCGAGAAAGATCGCGATCTCATTGTGCCAGAGAATCGCAGTTACGCCGTGTGGCACGCGAGAGCAGCCGCAACGACACCGCCTGATGCGCTTGCCCGAGCACTCGCCGTGTTAGGTATTTCTAAACAACTTGCGTAGGAAGTACCGCGCCTCCTCATAGGTCCCCGGATGCTTGCTTTCGCGCGGTCCTGCGATATTCAGAGTTTCGATTTGCTGGTGTTGGAGCCACATGACTATTGTGCCCACGTCGGGCGTGTCTTGTAGGTCAACAATAAAGCAGGGTTTATCCCAGCGATGCGCTAACTCAACTGTCAACGCCGTGCCCCCCGTGAGCGAGCGCGTGACGATGATGAGCGTGCCATCGGAGTCAATAACGTTTCGCTCCGTGCGCTCGGCATATTTCGCTGAGCGGGTCTCTTGTAGCGGATATCTGTCTGGAACCGTTCCGTCTTCGGCGAGCCGCCCGCGCGGACACCAACCCCCACATGGTAGCTTTAGCTCAATTGCCACATCGAGTGCAGCCCGGTCGACACCGGTTTGACCACCTGAGATTATTTTGGTTATCGGCAACGTCGCTAGCCGGGCCACACCGGCACGCCAGTTAACCACCCGTGCAGGAAGAGTAGGACCCCGAACGCGACGAGCGCTATCAGCAGTCTTGTCCAATCATAATCGGCAAGTGAGAATCGGGCGCGACCCCCGATGATCGCGACGAATGGGGTGTACGATGTGACATCGGCAAAGCGCTGCCACCCGACGGGTTGAGTTTCGCGTCGACGATGATCGAGGTGGGCCGCGCCTCCTAATGCCAGTAACGCCATCCCACCGAATAGGATGAGCGCAGCCACATCACCATTTACCGGAATATGCGACAAGGCCCAGAGGGCGATGCCCCACATGATCGGGTGGCGGGTGATCTTGAGAACCCCTGGCGCGGGATCGGGTGCAGAAACACGTGTTTGCTGTCCTACCATTGTCGGATTTGGGGCGGTGTAGCCGTGGGTCATTAAGATCAGCGCCAACGGCATAACCAGGGATGGCAACCAGCGTGTCCACCGCGTTTGTGGCCAAAGCTCGATATAAGGTGCGTTCACATACGCCCAGACCATCCAAATCAGGGACGCAACCGCAATGACCGAGTACACGCTCAGAAAAGGCCAAAGCCCAGTGCGTGCGGTTATGGTGCGACGGATTGCTGTGCTCGACAGTAAGAAATGACTGCCGACAAAAAGCGCTGTCGCGAGAATTAGTTCACCCATAGTTTCAGTCATGCGAAGATGTGGTTGTTGACGAAGTCACCAGTCGTACATAAACCTACCGTCCTATTGACCTTGACACAAGCTGGCAAGGCCAGCCGTTGGCCGCACATTCATGGAAACAACCGAGACTAATACGCTTTACGATCGTATTTATGCCGTGGTCCGACAGATTCCGCACCGTCAGGTAGCCACCTACGGACAAATCGCGGCGATTGTTGGCAATTGCACCGCACGTGTTGTTGGCTTTGCGATGGCGGCGGTGCCGGCCGGCACTGACATACCGTGGCATCGGGTACTAAACAGTCAAGGTAAGGTCAGCGACCGCCGAGGAGGGGATGGTAGTATCCGCCAGCGTCATCGACTAGAGGATGAGGGCGTGCATTTTGATCCCCATGGGCGCGTAGATTTTYATAGCGTYGGCTGGGAYGGCACAGCAGAAGAGGGTCCTAGCGCTTAACAACYANTTTTCCGGTACTGGCTTAAAAAAAATGACGACRATCGAATTCGATGATTTTCTAAAGGTGGAAATGTGTACCGGYACGATTACCGACGTAGAGATAAACAGTCGAGCAAAGGTACCGGCCTACATTCTGACGATTGATTTTGGTGAAAAGGGGAGTCGTATAAGTTCCGCGCAGCTTACTGCAAACTACACCGAAAAAGATCTTCTTGGTAAGCAAATTGTCGCGGTGATGAATTTCCCAGTGAAGCGGATTGCGGGTATAAAATCTGAAGTCTTGGTGTTGGGCGCGCTTTGTCCGAAAAATGGCACGGTGTTGCTTGCGCCGTCTCGCCCAGCTATTTGCGCCCCCCAGGGCGGTACTTTGTATCTCCGCCCACTGGGAAACCGCGACGCCGAAAGTTAGCGGCACCGAAAAGCCGGGCACCATTCATGATTTCTATGGATTTCCAGACGTATTGTACCAAGCCAGTTACCCGGCCCCTGGGGATCCAGCATTGGCCGAACGCGTAGTCGGTATGCTGTGCGACGCTGGGTTAGACGCTGATACGGATGCAGACCGTGGCCTTGATCACGGCGCGTGGGTGCCTTTGAAATTGGCATACCCAGCCGCGGATATCCCGGTGGTGCAATTGTCGTTACAGCCGGCACTGGGACCACGCCACCACATCCGGCTAGGCCAGGCGTCGAGACCACTGAGGGACGATGGTGTGTTGATCATGGGTAGTGGCGGTGCGACGCATAACCTAAGTGAATTCCGCGGGCAGTCGATTGATGCTGCCCCGCCTGCCTACGTGCAGGCATTCGATGTCTGGCTGGAGGAGACCTTGACCAGCGGCAACACGGAATTGTTGGTCAACTACGAGCAAGAAGCGCCCAGCGCGAGACGTAACCACCCTACGGTAGAGCACTTCATGCCCCTGTTTGTCGCTCTGGGCGCTGCCGCTATGGACACCAAGGCAAGCAAGATCCATAGCGCCTTTACCTACGGCGTTTTATCGATGGCCGCCTATGCCTGGGAGTAGAGAGCTGCTGAGAAATGCAGGCTGAAAAAGCCACAACAATAAGCTATATCGCTAACCCCCAGGCGCGAGACCGGCGCCAGGATAAGGCCGGCACTGTCCACTTCAGTACTGACGTTGCCACCTCGGTTCAGAATTTCCACCATCGCTTTGGGGGTTACGAACCGAGCCCGCTCGTGTCTCTGCAAGACCTGGCCCACTCCTTAGGCGTTGCGGCGATATCGATCAAAGACGAATCAAACCGCCTTGGCCTCGGTGCGTTCAAAGTACTGGGTGCATCCCATGCGATGGGGAAATTCTTAGCAGATAAGCTCGATACAACATTGGATCAACTTTCGTTTGATGCCGCTAGTCTATCGAAGCTAAAAGCGAAGCTCGGCGAATGTACGTTTGTCACCGCTACCGACGGCAACCACGGGCGCGCAGTGGCGTGGGCGGCGAAGCAGCTCGGTCAACGGGCAGTGGTTTATCTGTCCAGTGGCTCTGCCGCCGCGCGGGTAACTGCCATCCAGTCGTTGGGTGCCGAAGCATACGTGACCGACGTCAATTATGACGACAGCGTTCGCCATGCGGCAGCCATGGCAGAACAACATGATTGGATCTTGCTGCAGGACACCGCATGGCCAGGTTACGAGCAGATACCTTTGTGGATCATGCAGGGGTATCTGACTATGTACGCCGAGGCGCTCGAGCAGCTTGGCGGAGACAAACCGACCCATGTTTTCATTCAAGCTGGTGTGGGA
Organism: Proteobacteria bacterium SPGG2; assembly: GCA_001643475.1. Taxonomy (GTDB): domain Bacteria; phylum Pseudomonadota; class Gammaproteobacteria; order Acidiferrobacterales; family SPGG2; genus SPGG2. Next base: position 7,018 of record LXTK01000156.1, read on the forward strand.
TCGTTAGCGTCGGCGTTACAGGCTTACTTGCGCGAATGTTATGGCGATGACTGCCCGCTTGTTGCTGTGGTCGAGCCGACGAACGCGGCTTGTTTCTATCATTCAGTGAAAGCGGCGAGTGGGAAGCCCAAAACTGTACCGGGTGAACTGGAAACAATTATGGCTGGGCTTGCGGCGGGCAGGCCAAGCGATCTCGCTTGGCCCATTATTCGAGATTATAGTGATTATTTTTTTTCCTGTTCCGATTCGGTCGCCGTAAAGGGCATGCGACTTTTGGCCCATCCAGTCGGCGACGA
>LXTK01000297.1 GCA_001643475.1 Proteobacteria bacterium SPGG2
CTTGTCGCCATGTGCGCCAACGACATTGTCGTTCAGGGCGCTGAGCCTTTATTTTTCCTAGACTATCTTGCCACTGGCCAACTAGACACTACGGTCGCCACCACTATTATCCGGGGTATCGGCGAAGGCTGTCAGCAAGCAGGCATGGCCCTGCTCGGCGGCGAGACCGCAGAGATGCCCGGCTTGTACGCTAAGGCTGATTACGACCTTGCGGGCTTCGCGGTGGGCGTCGTGGAACGCACCAAACTCATTGACGGTTCCACGGTTACTGCCAACGATGTCTTAGTAGGCATCGCTTCCAATGGCCCACATGCCAACGGCTATTCGCTGATCCGCAAGATTATCGCAACCCGCAAAGTCTCACTGCAGGACCCCTTCGGCAATCGCACCCTGGGCGAAGTCCTGCTGACCCCCACAAGGATTTACGTACGGCCCATGCTAACCCTAATGCACACCGTGCCGATCCACGCAGCCGCGCATATCACCGGTGGCGGGCTAATCGAAAACTTGCCACGTATATTACCAGCCGAGATACGAGCTGTCGTTGACACCACCACCTGGACACATCCGCCGATTTTCGATTGGCTACAAGAGAATGGGGATATCGACGACGATGAGATGTATCGAACGTTTAATTGTGGCATCGGCATGGTGCTGTTCGTAAGCAAAGAGGATCAAGCCGCTACGTTGGGCCAACTGCGCGAACTCGGTGAAACAGCATTTGTGATCGGCCACACTGAACAACAAAGCGGTGATGACCGGCTAGTGTTATTGCGATGACTACATCCAAACTGCCCGTCGTCGCTTTGATCTCTGGGCGCGGCAGTAACCTACAAAGTATCATCGACGAGATGCACGCAGGTCGACTACCGATAGAACTTCGCGCCGTTGTCAGCAACAATCCGGATGCACATGGACTCGTGAGAGCCCAGGCTGCGGATATTACCACCTGCATCCTTGATCATCGGCAGTGCTCGAGTCGGGTGCATTATGATCAAGCGCTCATGGCCGCAATCGATGAGCATAATCCCGAATTAGTAGTACTGGCAGGCTTCATGCGCATCCTTGGCCGAGTCTTTGTTAAGCACTACGCGGATCGTCTCATTAATATTCACCCTTCACTACTTCCAGAGTTTCCCGGACTCGAAACCCACGCGCGCGTGCTGCAAAATGGTGCGCGGGAGCACGGTGCGAGTGTGCATTTCGTTACGCCCGAAGTAGATGCTGGTCCTATCATTATTCAGGCAACCGTGCCCGTCTACGAAGATGACTCGCCGGAAGTGCTGGCGGCACGCGTATCGCGTGAAGAGCATCGCCTCTATCCGCAAGCCATTCGTTGGTTCGCCGAAGGGCGACTTGAGATCCGCGACAATCGCGTTCTACTCGATGGTGCCGAACAACCAGAACAAGGACTGGTCCATGCGAAATAAAGCGAAGTCCGCAGTCGGATTTTTGAGCCGTTCTAAACCATATCCGGTTCACGAATTCGGCAAATCCGATTACAATACCTGCGTAGATAGAAGAATACCGCCCACCGTATAGTTTTGATCCTTGCTTGACTATACTCACAGAATCGCGTAGGACCACACTTAAAGAGGGATTGCGCGTATGTTTGAAGGCCTAATCGAGCTTCCGTGGTGGGGCTATGTGGTTGTCGCCCTGGTCTTGACTCATATTACGATCGCTAGCGTTACGATCTATCTGCACCGCCACCAGACCCATAAGGCCTTGGATCTGCACCCGATCATCAGCCACTTCTTTCGCTTTTGGCTATGGCTAACCACTGGCCAAGTCACCAAAGAATGGGTGGCCACCCACCGCAAGCACCACGCCCACGTCGAAAAACCTGAAGACCCCCACAGCCCACAACAGTTGGGCATCAACAAAGTATTATGGTTGGGTGCCTATCTGTATCGCATCGAGTCTGACAAACCAGAAGTACAAGAAAAGTACGGCCATGGCACCCCTGATGACTGGCTTGAAACGCATGTCTATACGGGCCACGAGTTTTGGGGTGTATTGATCATGCTTGGCCTGGATGTCGCTCTATTTGGATTTGTCGCGGGCCCCCTAATTTGGCTTACACAAATGGCGTGGATACCTTTTTGGGCAGCCGGCGTCATAAATGGTATCGGTCATTGGGCAGGGTATCGCAACTATGAGTTACCCGATGCAAGTAGAAATATCGTGCCATGGGGATTCATCATTGGTGGCGAAGAACTCCACAACAACCATCATACGTATCCGAGTTCGGCCAAGTTCTCGTCGAAGTGGTGGGAGTTTGATGTCGGTTGGGTGTACATAAGAGTCCTATCGGCACTTAGACTTGCGACTATAAAAAAGGTCCCGCCCAAACCTGCCTTCAATCCGAATAAACAGGCCTGTGACCTTGATACGTTGAGAGCCGTTGTTGCCAACCGTTTTCAGGTAATGGCGGGCTTTGGACGCGATGTGTTGAAACGGGTTTATCGTGAGGAATTGAGAAAGGCCAACCTATGTGACCACGAAGGCTCACGGTTACTTAAGCGGGCCAAGCAATCCATGAGACACGAGATATCGATGTTGGACGAGACCAGCCGCAAGTGGTTGGCGCGAGCCCTCGAATACAACCAGCCGCTGAATACCGTTTATGCCATGAAACAAAGGCTTCAAGATATTTGGCAGCGTTCTACCATTACGCAAGAGCCTCTGTTGCAGGCGTTGGACGAATGGTGCCGACAGGCAGAAGCCACGGGCATTCAGGCATTACGCGAATTTTCGTACAAACTACGCACATACGCCCTCGCGCCAGCCGCTGCTTGACGCGACAGGGCAACCACGCTCTCTAGAAGTTTATGTAGCCGTCAGATCGCCTTTGACAGGCGTTCATGAAGAGGGCTAGTTCGTGGGAAATGTGCCAACAGAAATTCCATTTGGTCCGCAAGCACGCGCTTGCCTTGTAGAAAAACGTACTCGGCGTGCGTCGGCACAAACGGCACTGCGATTAACTCCATTCCCGCCTGCTCAGGTGTGCCACCGGCTTTATGATTGTTGCAGCGGCGGCACGCTGTCACCACATTATTCCAAGTATCGGTACCACCAATACTCATCGGTTTGATGTGATCGCACGAAAGCCCGCGCGGCGGAAACCGACCTCCACAATACATGCACAAATGGGCATCGCGCGCGAAAAGTGCTTTATTGCTCAACGGTGGGATGTAATGCTCGCGCGCTTTCAACAATGCATGGGTATCACCTTGGGTGGCAATAATGCTGTTTACCTCAACAACACTGCGTTGTCCCGAGATCGCGTTGTAGCCACCACGCACGCGGTACAACAATACCCCGCAACTATAAGCAATCTGGTTCAGATAATAGGCACGAACCGCTTCTCTATAGTCTACCCACTCTAGCGGCATTCCAGAAACGTCGGTTCGCAGCACTTGTTGGCTCAATGCATACATAGCCCAAACCTAAGTCAACTGATCTACGACAGCGTATTTATGCCAGAAAAACAAGTGCCTGTACATAGTTAAACTTTTCGCCGCGGCCTAAGACGCGGTCGTCACATTCCAGATGCACGCAAAATAAAAGCCCGGCATTACCGGGCTTTTTGATAAGATCTGTAAGCCTTTAGAGAAGCTACTTGATCTTGGCCTCTTTGTAGATCACGTGCTTTCGGGCAACCGGATCGAATTTCTTGATTTCGAGCTTATCCGACATCGTACGCTTGTTCTTCGTTGTCGTATAGAAATGCCCGGTCTTGGCGCTGGAAACTAGTCTGATCTTTTCACGCACTGCCATGCCACACCTCCGAACGTTAGATTTTCTCGCCGCGGGCGCGCATGTCGGCTAGTACTGCGTCAATGCCCTTCTTATCGATGATCCGCAGCCCTTGACCTGATACCCGCAGTCGCACCCAACGCTTTTCACTCTCCACCCACAAGCGTCGGTCATGTAAATTTGGCACAAACTTTCGCTTTGTCTTGTTGTTCGCATGCGATACGTTGTGCCCGCTCATCGGGCGCTTGCCGGTCACCTGACATACCTTAGCCACTGCTATGCTCCTGAGACATCAATTATTTCTCAGCGCGAGTTTATACCAGAATTTACCAACAAAGGGTACTCAGCAGCCCGCTTGGCCCAAACACCGCTAACGAACGACTACAAAATGCCCCGCTCACTGAATGACACCGCTTCTCGGTCACCGATTACCATGTGATCGAGCACCCGGATATCGACCAGCGCAAGTGCTTCCTTGAGCCCTACTGTCAGTGCTTCATCGGCCTGGCTTGGTTCTGCTGCACCGGATGGGTGATTGTGAACAAGGATAACTGCGGCTGCATTGTGGAAAAGTCCGCGTCTGACGATTTCTCGAGCGTAGACTGCGGTACCGTTTATGGTGCCGTAGAATAACTCCTCGAATGCCAGTACCCGGTGGCGGTTATCGAGAAACAAACAACAAAAGACCTCCTGCTTATGATCACCGAGTCGGGCATGCAGATACATCTCCACGTCCTTAGCAGACGAAAGCGTAACACCACGCCGTAGTCGCTCCCCTAGTTGACGGCGGCCCATTTCGAGGGCCGCTTGAAGCTGCGCATACTTGGCACCACCTAGCCCTGGGGCAGAACAAAACTCTGTTTGGCTCGCGGCCAAT
>LXTK01000125.1 GCA_001643475.1 Proteobacteria bacterium SPGG2
CTGTCAAGTGGATCTAGAGCCGGATACAGTTGCAAGCTGCGACCGTCCTGCCAACGTATGGCCGTCGCACCATCGCCACCAGCTTGAGCGATCGTGCGTGCAGCACTAGCCGCCTCCAGCAGGGCGGGCACACCGATCTCATCTGAATATGCAAAACCGGTTTTCTCCTGGCTAATTGCCCGCACCCCAACACCTTGTTCGATGTTGTGGCTTCCCGACTTAACCTGACTTTCCTCCAGCGACCAAGACTCGTGGCGCCGATACTGAAAGTACAGATCAGCATAATCGACTTTATGGGATAGAAGACTCCCTATCAGCCGTTCCAGTTCACTATCGCCAATACCAGCAGGCTCAAGCAGAGATTCTCTTGCCTTCTGCAATGCTCCGGTCATGACCCAACCTCCGATGTTCGATGCTCGGCAAACTCCGACGCAGCTTTTCTAAACGTAAACGATCGATATCTGCGATGACTATTCCAGGCCCCCGCGCCAGACGGTTGATAATTTCCCCCCAGGGGTCGATAACAATGCTGTCACCATATGTTTCGCGTCCACTGCTATGGCTGCCGCCCTGCCCGGCGCCTATCACATAAGCCAGGTTCTCGATTGCCCGGGCGCGCAACAGTATTTCCCAATGAACTTTTCCAGTGGTTGCCGTAAATGCGGACGGAACAGAAAAGATCTCGGCACCCTGATCTAGCATCTGACGAAAGAGCTCCGGAAACCTCAAATCGTAACAGATCGTAAGACCTAGTCGACCTAGTGGTGAGTCAACTACTACAACGCTCTCGCCTGGCTCAATGGTGAGCGACTCACTATACTCTTCACCGTTATCGAGCTTCACGTCAAACAGATGTAACTTGTCGTAACGGGCAACACGTTCGCCATGGTCGTTGAATAACAAACAAGCAGCTCGAACTTTGGACGGTTGACTAGATACAAGCGGTATGGAGCCTCCGACAAGCCAGACGTGGTTTTGGTGCGCCTGGGCTGAGAGGAACTCTTGGATGGGGCCGTCGCCATCGCGCTCCATCACTTGCAGTTGGCCAGCGTCCTTGGTGGGCATAATGGCAAAGTTCTCAGGTAAGACTACGAATTCTGCGCCGGCTGAGACAGCGGTCGAAATCAGTCGAGCCGCCTCATCAAGGTTCGCGTCCACATCGGTACCGGATACCATTTGTATGGCAGCAACTCGGTTGTTAGTTTTTCGTGTCATGGGCTAGTTTCTACGATGATGGCATCACTTTGTCCTAGACCCGCGTTAAGCACGATACGGCCTGAAGGGATGCCTAGCGATACAAGCCATGAACGTAGCTCTTCGCCCCACAGTGTGCCACTTTCTCCCTCTGCATGCCGAATTAAGATCTGATTATCGGGACTTTGATCGAATGCTTCGACCAGCTTGTTCAAGCGTTCAAAGCGTATTATCGACTCTCCACTGCGGGGGCTTGCCCACTGGTCAGCCGTGATAGTGACACTCTCTGCGGATAGCGGCACCGGCAGTGCTAACAATAGCAACGCAAAAAGCCGCATAACCATTCTTTCTACAGAATAGCACCGATGCAACATTTTATTAACGTCTATCTGCCGCATCCGATCCTTGCTTACCTGGTTTTTCTTGCAGTCTAGTAACCATCGGCTCGTTCCAACGGCCCTTGATCAGATACGTAATCCGAGGGCCTTTGCCGATCTGCTGCTTCAGCAACTTTTCCAATGCCAACAGGAGAACCGCGCCTTGGGGACCTAGCAACTGCCACACTGCTAGATTGGTCCCGAGCCGGGGCGTAACTTGTACCGCCAAATCATAATCTTCAGCTGCAAGGCCGATGCGCCCGTTCACGGAAACTTGTGCTGCCGATCCTGTCAAGACAAGGTTACGCGTATAGGCGTCTCCTTTCTCAATCGACACCTCCCCCGTCAGAGTCTTAAACGGCAACCCCTTTCCGAATAAACCACCGAAATCCAATGTCAGAAACTTGACCACAGAGGTCAGATCGAGCAAACCGAAAAGCCGCCCTGCACCCTGTTTAACTTTCAGAAAGCGCCCGTTCTCCGCCGACACCGAAACATTGCCGGATAGTGTCGATAGATTGATGCTCGCTGGTGAACCAGCCCATGATAACTTAGAAGTCAGATAAACCGTGCCATTCGCCATTTGATCGCTAGACCCATAGGCAGCTAATGTTTGGCCCATGTCTGAGCTACTCAGTTCCAATTCCAACTTGGTCTTTTGTCGACCGCCGAGGACCTGCTGCCAGCTGCCTTTCACAGACAAAGTCATCTCTGGGCGCGTCAAGTCACACCGTACGATACGCCATCCTAAATCCGTATGCGCGGCACGCAGATCCAATTGCCCCAATTCCCTACCCTTTAGTCGGAGCGAGCCAACCTTAAGCCCTATCGTCGGTAGGGTGCGGGGATCAACTGGCTCATCGTCAGTCTCAGGTTCTTTGTCATGCACCACAAGATGTTTAAGATCGAGGTCGATAGTTCCGTTCGACCGCCGTGTGGCCGAGACTGAGCGCATCTCTCCCTCGGCCGCGTCACCCTCGAGTTGACCTGTCCAACCCTGACCTTCTCGCATCAGATCGATGCGCAACGCGCCCAATCTGCGATTGATTAATTGCACTGAGTTGAATCTACCGGTGAAACGCCGGAGATAATCCGGCATGGGTGACGTATCCTTAGAACCAAAGCCAAATACACGCAGCCAGGCATCAGCATTGATATGATCGGTGGAAATACTCACGTGCAGACCGGGAGCCCGCGGCGAACTCGCCGGCTCGCCCACTGCGACCGCCCCTCGTGCCAGCCCCCAATCCACATCCTGTTTTGCAAAAACCAGCTTGGCGTCGATCTGATTACCGATACGAAAGTTGATGTTGCGTTCGCTCTGTCCAGCGTAGTCGGCGCTTAGAATAAGTCTTTCTGGGATACCGTCAGGTCTGTGCAAAGGCGCCGGGTACGCACTCGTCATGCGCTCTAAACCTGCCTCAAGCTCAAGATGACGCCTACCACGGTGTAAACGCATGGTGCCTTTCCAATCCGCATCACCCTTAACATGGGGCACCAGCGGCCACTCGAACGCCTCGGCAAGGCCATTCGCGGTAAACTTCCCTTCTCCAGACAGGGTCGTTTCGTACCGATTTTTATTAACCTCCCTGGTGATTTTCACTGTGGCATCGCCACCCATCATTCGCATTTGCAGGACGCCTTCGGTGACTCCCGCTTGATCAAAGCCGATGCGTCCGTTAACACTTTCCCCCTTTAGCTTGGCAATACCCAGTTCTAACGATCCATCCTCGACCGTGTAATTGCCGATCATTGTAAAAGCACTGGCGTTACCGACGGGAATACCAAGCGTCAAATCGATAACACCGCTGCCTTGTGCCCCTAGCCCGAAGTCGAGGTACGATTTCCAATCGCTCTGCTTCCCTTTTGGGCTGGCGCGGACAACGCGCATCGTTTCCTCTAACGGGCCGACAATCTTCACCATCACCTCAACATTAGAATTTCCGCTCTTGCGTAAATCCTCGGCACGAACAACCACCTGCTCGATGTCCAGCCCATCAATTTTCCCTTGCTTACCGTTGAGCTGCATGCGGCTACCACTGAACTGGATGTCCACATCAGCATTGGTAATCGGCGCCCAGCCGGGCAGATAATTGAATACACCATCGCTGACGTGAGCCCGCACTTCAAACGTTCCGTTGCCTTCCCGGAACGGAAAACTCGCAAGATTTCCATCATAGATAACAGACGCGCTGGTTACCCGGCCTCCTACTATCGATTCATCTAGCCACGCGACAGTCTGTTGGGTGAGGAGGTTTATCGGGTAATAACGTTTGATATTGGCACCGTTGCCATCACTGAACTTGGCTTGCAACTTCAGATAGGGTCTGATGGTTCGATTGAACGGAATGCGAAGGGTGAGCTTGCCATCACCCTTGCCATCTTCGGAGGTAATACGCAAGTCATCGCCATTGATCTCGACATATTCGTTCTTTATCTCCCAGGAAAGATTTCCCGAAATATCGGCGTTTAGTGGCACACGAAACACATGCGGTGCAGATACCGTGACATTCTGATTCGCTAGCAACAAAGTGCCACGCCCGCGTCGCGCCGAAAGTTGCCCACTCAATCCCCGCACACCAGGCACCTTCTTGTAGGGTTCGGACGTGATGTCCTCCAGCTTTACCTCTAAAGAATAATCATCCAACCTTTTTCCATCACCATCTATCGTTAACTTGATGTCATGGAGTTCGCCACCAGGCCGGGCGGTTTTTAAAATTTCAAAAAACTTATCCTCACGATCGATGGCTGCGAGAAAGGCCGTGATGTCGTCGATATTGATGTGGTCGATCTGCAGTGCACTACCATCAGGATCTTCGGTAATCCGAAGATGCCCAGCCGACCAAACCGAGCCATGCAGTCCTAGCAATAGGTCCTCAAGATCGAGCTGAGATTCTTTGCCTGTCCTTCTCCAGGTTAATTCGGCGCTTGCAGATTTAATCGCCAGAGGCGTATTTATGTTTTTCAGTGGCAATTTGAGATCTGCAACCTTAATACTGCCTTCAGCAGATTTGAGTTTTCCGTTGTGCCAGTCCGTCCATAGTTGGACGTCGAATTTTCCGGCGAGTTGCGGTGGTAACATTTCGCGGATGACGATCGGTAGTCCGTCGAGCGCCGCGTCAACCGCCCTAACAAAAACGCGCCCCTGCCAAGCCTTTTTGGTAGTCGGATTACCTGTTATGTCAGCAACCAACGAACACTCAGCGCACACGTCCGGTGGCAGCTGCACCGTCACAGCAAGCTTATGGCGATCGCCCTTATTGCGTAGATCGAGGTTTATCCTGGAAAGGTACATACCCCGGCGCTCTCCCATCTGATCAAACCACTGTAGTTCCCCATCCTCGATCGCGAGCCTTCGCTGACTAAGTAGCCACTTCAGTAGTTTCCCATCACCCCCCTCGACCGGAATCTGCACCGGTTGTAGACCGGTAATTTGAAAACGGCCGTCCGCCAATCGTTCCAGGGCCAGGCTAGGTTTGACTACTACCAGGCTGTTGATTTGAAGTTCGCCCCAAACCAAAGGCAACACGGCTAGACTTACCCGAATCTCTTCAAGGCGCATGGCACGCGTCAAATCTGCCGATGAGAATATCTCCAACCCCTTGATCTGCAGACCTGGTCGCAACCCGTCCCAATACGTTTCAAGAGCAGCGATGCGTACGGGATACGTAGTCTTATCGGTAAGAAAGTTCTCGATTGCAGTCTTCTTAGCAGCGAGCGCCGGTAGCCCGACACGTGCAACAGTAAAAATAACGGCTATGGCAACCAGCAAACCAGCACTCAGATACCACATCCAACGGCCCACATGCCGTGTGCCGCGTTTTAGATGTTGCAGAGAAGGACGGAACTTTTTTCGCATTTCCACCTAGGAAACCCTAAACCCAAGCGATCACTTACATCAATACGACATCGAACTGCTCTTGATGATAGAGCGACTCAACTTGCAGGTTAATAGGCTTACCAATGAACTCCTGAAGTTTACCGAGACCATCCGCCTCCTCGTCGAGTAACATGTCTATCACTACCTGTGAGGCCATCACGACATACTCGTTTGCCTCGAACTGTCGGGCCTCACGTAGAATCTCTCGAAACACCTCGTAACATACGGTGTGGGCACTACGCACGGTACCTCGGCCGCTACATACTGGACACGGCTCGCAAAGAATGTGCTCGAGACTCTCGCGCGTGCGCTTACGTGTTAGTTCGACAAGCCCGAGGGTAGACATTTCGGCGATACAAACCTTGGTTCTATCTCGCGACAATGCCTTTTCAAGCGCCCGCATCACTTGACGGCGATGATTGGCATCCTCCATGTCGATAAAATCTATGATAATGATCCCACCGATATTTCGCAGTCGTAGTTGTCGCGCAATCGCTTGTGCGGCTTCAAGGTTCGTCTTGAACAAAGTCTCTTCCAGAGTTCGGCGTCCAACATAGGTGCCTGTATTTACATCGATTGTTGTCATCGCTTCTGTTTGATCGATGATCAAGTAGCCGCCGGATTTCAGTAGCACCTTAGGCATAAGACCCCTTTGAATTTCATCCTCTATGGAGTACAAATCAAAAATTGGACGCTCACCCGGGTAGTATTGGATGTGGCCCTCCATCTCGGGAATAAAGTTGCGCGCAAAGGCGGTTGCTGCTTGAAAGGTTACGCGAGAATCGATGCGAATCTTTTCCACGTTATGCCGGACCAGATCACGCATTGCACGAACTGCGAGCGGTAAGTCAGCACGTATAAGTGTGTACGGCGCTGCAGATTCGAACTGATCACATGTCGAAGACCATGCTCGACGCAGATATCGAACATCCGCTTGCAACTCTGTTTCAGTTGCCATCTCGGCCATGGTTCGAAGAATGTACCCGCCGTCGCTATTACCTCCGGCGGCAACCTTTACAAGCTCGCGCAGCCGTTTGCGCTCTTCCTCCGATTCTATTTTTTGCGAGATTCCAATATGTTTACTAAAAGGCATGTAAACGAGGTAACGCGCGGGTAGCGTGATATTCATCGTCAGCCTTGCGCCTTTATTGCCCAGCGGATCCTTCGCGACCTGTACAACGATCTGCTCGCCCTCGTGCAGTAGCTCATTAATAGGCGGATGCTCGATACTATGATTGCCACCTTCGGAATTGAATCGACAATCGGATGCATGCAGGAACGCGGCCCGGCTAAGTCCAATATCCACGAACGCCGCCTGCATCCCCGGTAGGATTCTCGCGACTTTGCCCTTATAGATGTTGCCCACAATCCCACGGCTTCGCGTGCGTTCGATATGAAGCTCCTGCAACACACCGTTTTCGACCACCGCAACGCGGGTTTCCTGTGGTGTCACATTGATAAGGATTTCTTCGCTCACGCGCCTTTGATCCCAACTTTCGCGAGCATCGCAGCTACAGAGTATAAAGGTAGTCCGACAACACCAGAATAACTGCCCTCTATCCTAGACACAAAGGCAGCCGCACGCCCCTGCAACGCGTAGGCACCCGCCTTATCAGCGGGTTCGCCCGTTTCCCAATAGTGGGCAATTTCGGCAGCGTCTAAGCGCCGAAATGTTACTTGGCTCGCATCTATGGCAGATTGCTGGGCCCCATCGTGTAAGACGGTAACGGCGGTGAGAACCGTGTGAGTGCGGCCACAGAGGCTTCGCAACATAGCCTCACCTTCC
>LXTK01000245.1 GCA_001643475.1 Proteobacteria bacterium SPGG2
GTCTCTGCCTTCGCTCATGCTGCCTATTTTCGACATGCGAGCGCTTTTGAACAAATACCGTCGACGCCAGGTAGCACCGATCTAACGGCCGACACACCGGACGAGCAAGATCTGCCTACTAACGTCGCTAACGCCATCGACACTCGGCAGATAGATCCTGCGGAAGAGACTGCATCGACGTTGCACTACACCGATCTTTGGGATCGCGTAAGAAGCGGGCTGCGTCTCCCCAAACTGGACCATCAGCGTGTCGCCTACCACGAGCGTTGGTTTAGCAAGAATCCAGAGTACATGAAACGCAAGATGAAGCGTGCCAGCTTGTTTCTGTACCACATTGTGGAAGAGCTAGATCGGCGTGGACTGCCCATGGATCTCGCCTTGCTACCGGCGATTGAAAGCGCCTATCAACCCCACGCTTATTCACGTGCGCGGGCTTCGGGCCTATGGCAGTTTATTCCATCAACTGCCCGGCGCTATGGTCTAAAAGTCAACTGGTGGTACGACGGCCGCCGTGATGTCGTCGCCTCCACCACTGCGGCGCTAAACTATCTCGAAGACCTACACGCAGAGTTCGATGACTGGTACCTAGCCCTTGCCGCCTACAATGCCGGTGAGGGCAAGGTCAGGTACCTTATGGAACGTAACCGGCATCGAGGCCTGCCTACGGACTACTTGCATCTGCGGCGTCTAAAAGCAGAGACCCACCATTATGTGCCGAAGCTCATGGCCATGATCAATATCGTGAGGAATCCGGAGAAGTATGGCATCACGCTCGAGCCCATACCAAATAAGCCCTACTTTGGACGCGTCGACTTAGGATCGCAGATCGATCTACACGTGATCGCCAAGCTCGCCGATGTCCCCGTTGGTGATCTCTATGATATCAACCCAGGCTTTCGGCGATGGGCAACCGACCCGACCGGCCCACACCAAGTCTTGGTACCAATAGAGAACAAAGACGCACTCATCGCAGACCTCGCCAATTTACCGGAAGACGCACGCATTAAGTGGCGACGTCATCGCGTCAAGCAGGGCGACACCTTGGGTGCAATTGGCAAGCGCTACGGCGTGAGTGTTTGGGCAATCAAGAAGGCGAATAACATTCGCGGGACGCTTATTCACGTTGGTCAGAACCTGATGATCCCAATATCGAGCCGTCCACTTAGCAGAAATATCGCCAACATTACACGACCACTCCCTCGCTCTAGTGTTGGCCCGCGCGGCCGGGCCAAGATTATCCATCGCGTACGTAAGGGTGAAACCTTGTGGAGTATCGCCCGCAAATACAGCGTTTACGTTCGTCAGCTCGCGAGATGGAACCGCATGCGTACGCGCGACATTCTCCGGGTCGGTCGGCGATTAAAGGTCTGGATTCGCCAGACGCAAGTCTCATCGACCGACAGCGCATCTAGCGCTTAAACGCCCGCGCTGGGGTGCCGGTTATCTTTCCTGGTATAAGAAGCAGCACGCCTTGTGTGAGGCACTGAAGTGTGCCGCCCTCGGATAACTCTCCCGGCATTGAGCCATCGCCTCCGGACAGCGGGGATGGAAATGACATCCGCGGGGCGGCTCGATCGGTGAAGGTATATCTCCCTCCAAACGGATCACACGGCGTTGTGTCTTCTCTTCGATACTTGGCACCGCCGACAGCAGTGCCCGCGTATAAGGATGTTTGGGGTTATCGAGAACGTCGCTGACGTGGCCACTTTCAACTATCCGGCCAAGGTACATCACAGCAACTTCATGGGCTAGATATGCCACCACCGACAAGTCGTGAGTAATGAACAAATAGCTCAGCCCGAGCCTGTCTTGCAGATCTTTTAATAAGTTCAGGATTTGTGCCTGTACCGATACGTCCAAGGCGCTTGTGGGCTCATCGCACACGATTAATTCGGGTTCAACCGACAACGCACGTGCAATACTGATACGCTGACGTTGACCGCCCGAGAACTCGTGCGGATAACGATACTGTGCTTCTGCCGGCAGCCCTACTTGATCAAGCAATTCTTCGACACGTTGTCGTCGCGCATGCCGACCACCACCAACCCCCAGCGCACGCATACCCTCATCCAAGATGTCGCCGACCAGCATGCGTGGATCGAGCGAAGCAAAAGGATCCTGGAACACCACTTGAAAACGGTGTCGCAGCGGTCGTAGTTGTGCGGGGGCCAGCGCGTTTAATGTCTTGCCATCAAAGGTCACGCTCCCAGCAGTTGGTTTAACCAGTTGCAAGATGCCTTTGCCTACCGTGGTCTTACCACAACCGGACTCACCGACCAGGGCCAGCGTATGACCGGTAGGGATTTCGAATGACACACCATCGACGGCCTTGACGTGGCCGACGACCCTTCGAAACACGCCCCTGTAAATCGGGAAATATACTTTCAGGTCTTCAACCTTTAATAAGGTCGACGTACTTGCTTGGCGGGTATCGGGCGCCGTCCTGGCCGCCGCTACAGCGACGGGTGGCCGTTCGCGCCGCTCGGTCCCCGGTTCCACATCATACAGATGGCACCGCACGCCACGACCCGAGCGCATGTGCCAGCTCGGCTCCTGCTGCCGACACCGATCGAAGGCGTGTTCACAGCGATCCACAAACCGGCAGCCTTGAAAGGTTTGTCGTAGCGACGGTACGCTGCCTGGAATCACTTCTAATGTGCCACCGCGTTTCGCGGCACTGGGAATGGCACGGAATAACTTACGCGTGTAAGGATGTTGAGGATCGGAGAATAATTCTTTACGTGTCGCCGATTCCACAATGTGGCCGGCATACATAACTGCTACCCGGTCGGCCATGGTGGCCACAACCCCGAGGTCATGGGTGATAAGCAGGATTGCCATGCCGGTATCGGCCTGCAAATCCTTCAATAAACTTAACACCTGCGCTTGGATCGTCACGTCTACCGCCGTAGTTGGCTCGTCTGCAATGAGTAAATCCGGTTTTGCTGCGAGCGCCATGGCAATCATCACGCGCTGCTTCATGCCGCCCGAAAGTTGATGCGGGTATTCGTCATAGCGTCGCGCGGGATCGGCAATGCCCACCGCGGCTAGCAGTTCTTGTGTCCGCGCCCGTACTTGGCTAGCACTTAGCTCGGCTGCGTCTGGTAATGCCTCACGAATCTGATTGCCGATAGTCATCACCGGATTGAGCGAGGTCTGGGGTTCCTGAAAGATCATACTGATGCGCCGCCCACGAACTTTGCGCATCTCACGCTCCGGGAGCTGCAAAACGTTCTGACTGTTGAGACGGACCTCGCCAGCTACGATACGCCCGGCCGGTTGCGGCACTAGCTGCAAAAGCGAAAGCGCACAAATCGACTTGCCGCAACCCGATTCGCCAAGCAGGGCCATGGTCTCACCACGCGCAATATTAAATGAGACGCCATCGACCGCCCGTACCGTGCCCTCCTCAGTCTCAAACCAAGTCTTCAATCCCTCCACACTCAATAGCGGTTGTGCCATGGAACCTTATTTTCTTAACCGTGGATCGAACGCATCACGTACTGCATCGGCAAACAAGTTAGCTGCTAACACCAGACCGAACATAAACACAAACGCTGATGCCAGACTCCACCATACGATGGGTTCGCGCGCCATCTCCAGGCGCGCGCTATTGATCATATTGCCCCAGCTGTCGGTGCTCGGATCCACGCCTACGCCAACATAGGAAAGCACTGCCTCGGCAAGCACCAGTAGACTGAAATCGAGTACTACGGCAATCAACACAAGATGCATGACGTTCGGCAAAATGTGCCGCATCATGATCTGCGCGTGGTGCACGCCGAGTGCAGTGGCGGCCTGAATATAGTCCTGCTCGCGCAGCTTCAGAGTTTCGCCACGCAGCAGCCGGCATAATCCGGTCCAACTGGTCACGCCAAGGATCAGACATAGGAACAGCAAGCGTAGGTCGGCGCGTTCAACTACGGTCGCAAATGCTTCTTCGTGTGTTGCGATGTATACGTGCAGACTAAGAATGGCAGCCGCAATCAGGAGCACGCTGGGGATGGCGCTTAGCGTCGTGTAAGTATACTGGATGACATCATCGACCCAACCACGGAAGTAGCCCGCCATAATACCGAGCGCTACCGCGAACGGAAGCATCACCAGCGTCGTCAACGTGCCAACGATCAGCCCCGTGCGAATGCTCTTTACCGATCGCCACAAAACATCCTGGCCCACTTGGTCCGTACCGAGAACATGATAGTGCGTAGCCAAATTTGTAACCAATCCCACTAGCACAAACACCGCGCCAGCCGTTAGCAGAATGGTTCGCCACGGGGTCTCGCCTTGCCCGTATATGATCCTTTTGGTCACATACGTCAGCCTTTGATCGCCCCGTCGGGCGAGCAGTACAACAGCCGCGACCAACAGTGCCCAAATCAGAGCGCCTACCACACCACCCTTGAGGGCGCGGCCGATGATGTCACCGGCGGGTTGCTCGGGATCTTGTAGATGTGCCCCTCCGTATCGCAATCGCGAATACTCCATGATCGTGCGGCCATCGGCTTGTCGAGCCACTTCTTTCACGAACGCGTGGGTAGCAAAAGGCGCCGAGAAACTCACTTCTGAGCGGCTTATGAGTGGTTTACCGATAAGATCCAGCGCGCTCACGATTTCGGCT
>LXTK01000054.1 GCA_001643475.1 Proteobacteria bacterium SPGG2
GGGGCCGACGATGGCGGCGAACTTGGTGGCGAGCCCCCACAGACCAAAGAACTCGGCTGCACGCGCCGGTGGCGAAAACTGGCCGACCATCGCGCGTCCGGCTGACTGACTCGATCCGAGCGCAAGCCCGATTAGGTTACCAACCAGCCAGAACCCTGCCCGGCTCTCTATGAAATAGGCCAGTAGCAAGGCAAACATCCAAATCGCCAAAGTTATGGCCAATATCCGCCGCGAACCCAGACGATCTTGAGCATGGCCGAAAACAAAGGCGCCGATAGCAGCCGTTACATTGATAACCAGAACGAGGACAAGCGTGTCGCGCGTATCAAACCCCATCACCTCGCGCGCATAGACTGCGGCCAACACAATAACCGTATAGATTCCGCAATGGTAAACACTGAGGCTCAGCAGGAATCGAAACAGATCACGAAAGTCGCGCACATGCTCTAGCGTCTGGCGCAAGCGGGCGATTCCGATATGCAAATAATTCTGCCGTATGGGTTGCCTAGATGCGCGTGCACGTTCGGGAAGCCACAGAAATGTCGGCATCACCGCCAACGCAAACACGAACGCGGTAATCAACATCGTAATGGGGACGTACTGCGAGGCGCTATGGCCGTGGGCCTGCGCCCAGGTGACGTAGGCCAGACACGCCCCGAGCACAAGCAACCCGCCCAGGTATCCCAGCGACCAGCCGTACCCCGATATTCGACCCATATCCGCTTGCGGCGCGATCTCCGGCAGGAAAGCTGCAATGAGATTTTCACCCGTGGCAAACATGAAGCTCGCGACAATAACGAACACCATCGCTAGCCACACATCTCCTGGTCCAATCGTTGCTAACAACGCGGTAAATACGACACAACCCGTCGTAGTCAGCGCTAGAAAATGTTTCTTGTTTGCACGATGATCCGCGATAGCGCCGAGTAGCGGTGCGCTTACCAAAACAAAGGCGTTGCCAATAGCAATGGCAATAGTCCAGTACAATGTGCCGCTACCGCTGGTTGATGCGTTGGCATTCACCGCCACCACACCAACAAAATAAGCATTAAACACTGCCGTCAGTACAACTGTCGTGTAACCGGAATTCGCAAAATCGAACATCGCCCAGGCAAATATCTGGCGCGATGGCGCAACACGGCTATCGGGCGATGATGCGAACGCCTCAGCCACGTCGTCGAGATACGAACCGAATCAACTTAGCGCAGAGGTTAGCAGTCGACATGGTGCCGAGCGAGGTGGCAGCGCTTAGCCGATAGCCCCACGGTCGTGGATGTTAAGAAAATCCGGGCCCTTCTCGCC
This sequence comes from Proteobacteria bacterium SPGG2, assembly GCA_001643475.1. Taxonomy (GTDB): domain Bacteria; phylum Pseudomonadota; class Gammaproteobacteria; order Acidiferrobacterales; family SPGG2; genus SPGG2. The sequence goes on from LXTK01000054.1 coordinate 1,303, forward strand.
GTTGACTTTGCTCGCCACAAACCCTTGGACGAGCTTTAGGACCTCGGCACAATACAGGTAGTTGACCCGATAGTAGACTTCTTTGCCACGTTTCTGGCTTACGAGGAGTTCGGCGTTTTTGAGGACTTTGAGGTGGTGGGAGATGGCAGGACGGCTTAGCTGGAACACGCGAGCGATCTTGTTTACGCAGATCTCTTCGCCTGGCTCAAACACGAGCAGGATCTTCTGTCGTGTAGGATCGCCAAGAGCAGAGAAAAAGCGGGCAAACTCCCCCCAGCCTTCAGGAAGGCTTTCAGCGTACTCGTGTTTCATCTACATCTACATCTGGTTCTAAACGTCGGTGAGGGCGGCACCGACACACCTACGGTGTCAGCATAATAACTTGACGTAATATGTCAACAATTTTAAACCCGTTCGGGTCAATTGAACGCTACTCGGCGCTGCGCAGTGCCGCCGCCTCCCGTGCGCGAACTCGGTGGTTGGGCCGACTATCGCGCCAAAAGCTCCAGAAAGGCTATGCTTCGTAACCAGCAAATGCCGATGGTTTGAATCTTCTCGAATCGATTGGGTCCACAATGGTGTGATAACGACTATGTTGCGCACATGACACAGCCAGTTGATCCCTCTCCACGTAGCGACGCCCAGCACCGGATGGGTAGAGGCATGATCTATGTCGCCTGGTTGCTAGCCCTAGGCTTAGTGACTTGGATATTTAGTGGTTGGCTTGACACGCAGCGTAATCCCAATCGCCACGTAAAGAGCGTAATCGAAGATGGCATGTACGCCGTCACCCTCGAACGAAACCGCTACGGTCACTACAATGCAAACGGACTGATCAACGGACGTGAGGTGGAATTCATGCTGGATACGGGCGCCACAACCGTATCGGTTCCCGCGGCAGTAGCGCAACGATTGGGTCTCAAGCGTGGACCGCCAGTATTGAGTAGTACCGCCAATGGCACCATTACTACTTATCTAACTCGCCTGGCGAGCGTCAGCGTGGGAGACATTACACTGCACAACGTTAAGGCCAACATTAACCCGCACATGGGTGGCAATGAGGTGCTGCTTGGCATGAGTTTTTTGAAACACCTCGAGTTTACCCAGCGCGGCGACACGCTAATTTTGAAACAACTGCCGCAATAAGCGAATCTCTACACCATGCTTCCCACCAATATCAAGAAAATCGTTCGCCAAGCATTGGCCGAGGACATCGGTACTGGCGATCTCACGGCGAAGTTGATTCCAGGGAGCAAACAAGCCAATGCACATGTCATTACCCGCGATGACGCGATTCTGTGTGGTACTGCCTGGTTCGATGAAGTCTTTCGTCAACTCGACAACACCATCACCATCGAATGGCATGCAAACGACAGTGATTCCATACAATCTGGGCAAACGATTTGCCAGGTACGAGGGCCGGCAAGATCAATTCTAAGCGGTGAACGCATGGCGTTGAACTTTCTGCAGCTGCTATCAGGCACGGCGACGCAGACACGCCGTTACGTCGACGCCATCAATGGTACGCAGGCGAAAATCCTTGATACCCGAAAGACACTGCCAGCTTTACGTAACGCTCAAAAGTATGCAGTGACCTGTGGCGGCGGTTACAACCATCGAATGGGACTGTATGACGGCATTCTTATCAAAGAAAACCACATCCTTGCCGCCGGCTCGATCACACGGGCAGTGCAACAAGCAAAGGCCACGGCACCGGCTGGGGTGATGATCGAGGTGGAGGTAGAAGATCTTGCGGAGATTAAAGAAGCGCGGGCGATAGGGAGCGAACGTTTGCTGCTAGATAATTTCGATTTAGAAACGTTACGTATCGCAGTTGCGGAGACCCGTGGGCGTGCCAAGGTTGAAGCTTCTGGCGGTATTACTCTCGAAAACGTTCGTGCTGTTGCCGAAACCGGGGTGGATTACATTTCGATCGGTGTCTTAACAAAGGATATTGTCGCCGTCGACTATTCAATGCGGTTTGACGCTGCCTAGACAGCGGCGTCGCAATCCAACCAAATGACCGAAGCCATGTGACCGCATTTGCCATCGCGACGGTAGGAAAAAAATCTGTCTCGACTACTAACCGTGCAGAAGTTGTTTGCAACCACGTTGTCTACACCAACTGCATTCAGACGTTGGGTTGCCAACAGATAGATATCCGCCAGCCACTTTCCATTCGGTTTCTTCACGAAGGCTGTTGCAACGTCAGCACCTTGTTCGCGAAAGGCGCCATAGACGTCGTCCCCAACTTCGAACGCGGTCGGGCCAATAGCCGGCCCCAACCAAGCCATCAACTCAGTTCCAGGCACAGCCAGTTGGCGCACGCCCTCTTCGATCACCCCGCGCGCAAGCCCGCGCCAACCAGCATGCAACACGGCGACGCGACTGCCCCGTCGATCGCATAGGAAAACGGGACAACAGTCAGCCGTCAGCACCACGCACACGATACCGGCTCGCCGCGCATAGCTACCATCAGCCTCGGTGTACGGTTCATTGGTGGCCGCATCGACCACTTGATTGCCGTGTACCTGATGTAACCATGCAGGTTCAGACGGTAGGTCTGCGCTCTCAACCAAGAGTGCGCGGTTTCTCTTCACGACTTCAACATCATCTCCCGATTTCAAGCTGAAATTGAATGAGTCGAATGGCGGCTTGCTGTATCCACCTATACGTGTGGTCGTCAGCGCCCTCACATTCGCCGGCGCCTCCCACTCTGGGTAAATGAATTCGGGTTTTCTAGTCATTAACTCATGCTAGAAACGGTAACATTTTTCTCTTCAGAATCTTCACCAATACAGGACCCATGTAACCGTACTCATCTGAAATATCTAGGCACACTATCCTCTTGTTCTTTAGATAACTGCGAAATTTCTTAGAGAGCTTGTTGCGATGTGAGTGCTCCATTACAAAAATCATATCGGCCCACTCGAGTAATTCCATAGAGACAGGTACGTCGGCATCATGGTCTAGGCCCGCGGATGCTACCTCGAGGCCGTCAGTGTCTGCGAATACTGCTTCGGCCGTCGGGTTCTGACTACAGACAAAGAGGATTCTCTTCATCGCCTACTGTGTGATGCGTTACGATCTTTTGGCGCCTTATGCCAAGCCGAGCGCCGACCGAGACGAAGGCCGCTCCTGCGCATCCATACGCCCGCGGCATTCGTGCATCCTTGCACATCATCCGGCCAGTAACGGGGCGAGAGGGGTGAAGCGGATATAGGCAGAGGTCCAGTGAACCTTTGCCCCGCTGAACGGGTTTGCCACGGAAGGCAAACCCTGGGGTTGCAAGCGAAAGCAGGGAAAGCGAAGCG
>LXTK01000044.1 GCA_001643475.1 Proteobacteria bacterium SPGG2
CGCCGTCAATGATCGCCCCAAGTTTGAACGCTGGCGCCGTCGAAGTGATTACAACTAGCTGGGCGGCCTTGGCTGCGTCCCACAAACCGATACTCAGAGCCATCACCATAAGGAGCCGCAAGATAAACATTCTCATTTCTCTCTTATCACAACAGTGTTTCGGCATGGCCTGGATGGCAAGCGTCTGGCATGGAACGCGGTTAGGGTATCATCCGGATACTGCTCAGCCAAATCGTTCTTCCCATTGATATCGTTCATATCGTTTCTATCTCCAAAAGTCGATGTTTTGTACAGGCTGGATGTGACATTTGTCACGATTGCAAAAACATAGGGCGGGCGCCATTTTTAACCGTTTGGCCTCGGGAGGCGTACGGCCGGCACCCGCAGCACATACAACTCACTTCTTCTCCACTACAATCGTGTTCCCACCTTCCCCGGCCGCGAGACGCCGCGTATGGAAGGCAATCAGCGTGTCATCCGGGTACTTGTTTGTCAGGCTGCGAAAAGCGTTGGCCGCCTCGCGATCCCCCTGCTTCATAAGACGGTATGCGATCATGTAGTCGGCGGTCTTCTCTGAGGCCGCCTCGGCCTCAGACAGGGGCTCGAATACGTCGATGCCCTCGGTTTTGCCCGCTAGCAGCAACCGGCCAACGGGTCGAAAACGAAGGTGCTCACATTTCTCGACAGTCGTCCGACTGGCGCAAATACGTGTACCAAGAAGCCTGTTCGCGCTTTCCAAGCGTGCCGCGGTGTTAACCGCGTCACCGTGGGCCGTGTAGTCGAACCGATTGTCTCCACCGAAGTTGCCGACTACGGCCAATCCGGTGTTGACGCCGATGCGAGTTTCCCCGAACTCAATACCGCAGGTGGCTTGACGCAACCTATAGGATTGGCAGAACGCATCGAGATCCATGGCACAGGTAACACCACGTTCAGCATGATCGCGCTGGTCGCTCGGTGCATTGAACATGACGTGAAGCGCGTCGCCGACGATTTTGTCGATGGTGCCGCCGTGGCGCAGCACAATATTGCAGGTCTCGTCCAGATACTCGTTGAGCAGCTGTACCAGAACTGTTGGTTCCGTTTGCTCGGTCAGCGAAGTGAAGCCCGCAATGTCGGTAAATAAGAAAGTCACTTCACGCTTTTCCCCACCGAGAGCCAGGCGAGCAGGGTCAGCCACTAGCTGTTCGATGACCGCAGGTGCCAAGTATCTCGAGAAGGCATCGCGGATGAACCGCTTCTGAATCCACTCTTGTCGCCAAAGATGTGCGGTGCCAACGCCGGCAGATGTTGCAAAGGCAATCGTGGGCATAACCAGCGGCAGCAGAGGGCCGCCCTGCTGGTAGAGAAAGAACCCCCCGATCCAGCCCGCAACCACCAAGACAGCCCCCACGCTGCTTCTTACGCCGACCGGTGCGTTGATCACGGTGAGCATCATTCCGATTGCCGACAACAGAAAAATGATAAATCCGTCTTCCCATGCGTCGAGCCGATGTCCTCTGCGCCCCTCTAGCAGTTGTGCCAAGGCGTGGGCATGTATCACTACCCCGGGCATGCTGCCGGCCTTGGATCCTGCGCCGGCGGCGAACGGCGTGCGATGTCGGTCGCTCAGCAGCAGGTCGGCGCCGATCAAGACGATTTTTCCTGAAAACCAAGGAGACGGGAGCAACGGTACTGCATGTGCTGAAACGTCCGAAATGGGGGGGTTTCAACGTCAGGACGGCCACGATAGTCGAGCGGAACAACATCAACATCGGGTACCTCGACACCAGCGACCTTGGCCACAGCGGCGGCAAATCCGAGCGTCGATCGCCCCCCTTCTTGATTCCTTATATATATAGATCGCACGGTGCCATCTATCGTGTCTTCGGCCACATAGGCAAGACCGCGCTCTACCCCATCTAGGTAGTCCCTCATAAAGGCCGCCTGGCGTTCGGTAAGGCTGGCGTCCGCGTCGACGAAGGCCACTACTACCGGAATATTAAGGTCATGCAGCGTTCTGCGCAGCGCTTCATCTTTTTCGGATTCCGTGGGCTGATCGAACAGGATATCTACGCCTATCAGTTTTGCACCTTTTTGTTCCAGATGATGGAGAAGATTACTCAGAAATTGTCGGTCCAATGGCGAGCGATAGGGTAGCGTGGAGAGCGTATCTTCTGTGATGGTTACGATGATGATCCTGTCGGACTGCGGCATCGACGGCGTCAATGAAGCAACCCGCAGGTCGTACACCCAGTTCTCTACTAATTGAACCAAGGGAACAAAGCGCGCGGCTGAGACGCAAATGGCAGTTACGATGAGAACAGTCACCGACGCATGAAAGAAATCCTTGCGCCAGTTTGAGGGCGTTATCGCTGCGTCAGCCAAGGCTTGGTCGTTCGGAAGGTCTTCGGGCCTACGCTACCTCGTGGTTCGCGAGCTGCTCTAAGGCTCTGACCAGCACCGCATGATCCTTATCGGCCCAGCCCTTGTCGGCACAGTCATTAAAGAGATCTTGTGTCTTGGCGGTATTGGGCAGGCTCATATTCAACGCGCGCGCGCCATCAAGGGCCAAGTTTAGGTCCTTCTGATGGAGTTTGATGCGGAAACCCGGATCAAACGTCCGCTTGATCATGCGTTCACCATGCACTTCTAGAATGCGCGATCCCGCGAAGCCACCCATGAGTGCCTCACGGACGCGGGCCGGATCGGCCCCAGCCTTCGATGCAAACACTAGTGCTTCGCTGACGGCCTCGATAGTTAAGGCAACGATGATTTGATTGGCGACCTTACACGTCTGACCAGTACCGTTTTCACCAACCAACGTTATGTTTTTTCCCATGAGCTCGAACAGTGGTTTGACCCGGTCGAACACGGCCTGCGGCCCGCCGACCATAATCGTCAACGCCGCATTCTTGGCGCCAACTTCGCCTCCCGATACCGGTGCATCCAAGTAATCGCAACCCAGCTCGTTGATGCGAGACGCAAACTTTTTGGTCTCTATCGGTGAGATAGAACTCATATCTACAACCGTTTTGCCGGCACTCAGCCCAGCCGCTACCCCGTCAGGTCCGAACAACGCTTGCTCTACATCAGGCGTGTCCGGCACCATGGTGATGATGATTTCGGTTTGTTGTACAACTTCTTGGCAGCTCCCACACTCCACCGCGCCGCCATCCAATAATTCTTGGGGTAGCGGCGAACGATGTTTGACTAGAAAGAGTTGGTGCCCGGCCGCCTGCAAATGACCGGCCATGGGACGACCCATAATGCCGACGCCAATGAAACCGATTTTGCTCATGATGATGTTCCTCCCAGTTTTCTATAGATACGGACGCACCCAATCCAATCCTGCTTCGGTAGATGAGAGTGGTTTATACTCGCATCCTATCCAACCTTGATAACCGATGCTGTCCAAGTGCTTAAAGATGAAGCCATAGTTGATCTCACCAGTTCCCGGTTCATGGCGACCCGGGTTGTCGGCAAGCTGCATGTGTCTGATGACGTTGATGTTGGTTTCGAGTGTTCGCGCGAGATCACCCTCCATGATTTGCATATGATAGATGTCATATTGCAACTGGAGGTTTTTTGATCCGACCTCGTCAATAATCTTAAGCGCCTGTTCAGAATGACTCAGAAAGAATCCAGGGATGTCGATGGTGTTGATCGGTTCTATCAGCAAGGCGACACCGACAGCGCCCAACTTCTCTGCCGCAAACCTGAGATTGGTTACCAGTGTCTCATGTAGCCTCTCAGTTGGCACACCAGCTGGCGCGATACCTGCAAGACAATTTACTTGTTTGCACCCGAGGGCGGTGGCGTAGTTGATGGCCATACCAACACCGTCTTGAAATTCGGTCACGCGATCGGGATGACAGCCGATACCGCGATCGCCGGCATTCCAGTTGCCAGCGGGTAGGTTATGCAACACCTGCACTAAGTTGTGCTGTTGTAAGTGCTCGTTTAGGACAGCCGCCTCGTAATCATAGGGGAACAGATATTCGACGCCCTTGAAACCGACACGTGCCGCTGCTCCGAATCGATCGAGAAAATCCAGTTCATTGAACAACATCGTCAGGTTGGCGGCAAACTTCGGCATGTCTTTAACCGGTGGCGCTAACACTATGTGGGGGCTGAAAAGATGTTTCCATTTCTCGGCGAATCTTTACCGCTTCTGATGATTCGTCTACTTCCACGTCCTGCCAATGAATGGCTTCGCCGGCGGCGCGCGCGTTTACGAGTTTTACGTTGTGAGCAAGCCCAATAGGTAGGCCGCCAATCGAGAGTGAGTCGGTAGCGGGCATCAGCTTTCCCCAAACGGTATAGCCGCCTTCTCCATCCAGTACCTCGCCAGCGACCAGATCGCGTTTGGCAATGGCGACGACATCGCCGACAAACCCTCGTGCTCTACCAGTGGCCTCACCGCGCAACGCAACCGAAGCGATACTGATCCCAAGTTCGAGGCCAATAAGATGAAAAGGGCGATACAATGCTGAGTAGTGTCCACTGTCGTCGGTCACCAGGCCATACTCGCCAAAGCAGCTGGCTGCATAGTCCGACGGTGCCTCGAAGGTAACATAAACGCCCCAGCGGAGATCGCGCTCGACCTCGCTACCATCTCGATTGAGTGACGACACAACTTCTACTGTTCCTTTGTGGTGCAGCAGTCCGCCCGCATCATGTGGTTTCAATAGCTGTGGTAATGCATCTACGCCACAGGGTGGAAACGCCAGGCCTTCAGGGGCTGGCGTTAGCCCTGTAGCGTTGGCAACCGCCGCCATCTCGATGGCCGACTTGGTACCATCGAGAAACGAATTGAACATCTTCGGGTTCATATGACTAGCCGTTGCCTGTTCGGGTGTGAGCCCATAGTACTGCCAAACTGTATCTGGGGTTGATGCGTGGTATTGCGGCAAGTACTTGGTACCCTTACCGGCACATACGACATTGAAACCAGTTGCTCGCGCCCAGTCGACCATTTCCGCAATCAATGCCGGCTGATCACCATAGGCCAATGAGTAGACGACACCAGCCTGGGCTGCGCGCTGTGCTAATAGTGGCCCTGCTAGTGTATCGGCCTCGACGTTGACCATGACAATGTGTCGGCCGGCATCAAAGCAAGCAAGCGCATGCCGAATGCCCGCACTCGGATCGCCGGTGCAATCCACCACCACCTCCATGTGATCGGCGGCGATTAGCCCGGCCGCATCGTCGGTAATATAGGTGGTTCCATCTCTGACCGCCTGCGCAAACGATGTGACAACTGCTCGCCCCTGTGGCCAGTCCAAGCGATCTAGGGTTGCCCGCGCACGTGCGACCTCGATGTCACACACAGCCATGATGTGGATCCCGCGAGTATGTAGGGCTTGGGCCAGAAACATAGATGCGAATTTACCGGCACCAATAATACCCACCCGAATCGGTTGGTCGGCTTGTGCTCTCTCAACTAGGAGTCGATGCAGATTCATTCTGATTTCATCGTCGGTACTGGCGAGTTAGTCTACTGCTAACGGCATCACTAAAACAGATCTATATGGGAACTAGCATACCAAGGTGGCGTCAAACGCTTAATGAATCGACTGTGTTGACCCTCAAGGAAACCAACGACATGCGCAAACCTAACGTTCTTTCCACAATCACGACAGCTGTTCTGTTGCTATTTCTATTTACAGGTAGCACCAGCACCGCGCAGACCAAGGACGATCCCGAGCGTATCGTGGCTGAGCTCCTGGTACTTGTGGTGGGTGACGGAGAACGCAGGCAACAGGCTATTACCTTTATCGAAACCGAATGGCAGCAAGATTTTACGCCCATGTTGTTAGAGGCCCTGTACTTAAGTCGGGATCCTGCAGTCGCCGTGAAGCTGATCCAGCTGCTCGAGGCCAAGACCGGTCAACAACACAGATTTGACATCAACAAGTGGTACCAGTGGCTTTGGGCCCAAGAACCGCTAGTTCATCCACAGTACGCGCATTTCAAGAGTGCCTTATACGGTCTCATCGATCCGAAGTTCGAGGGCTATTTCAGTGGTGATCGTGCTATGAAAATCCGACTCGATGAGGTGCGTTGGGGAGGAGTACGACAGGATGGTATTCCACCGTTGCGYAATCCGAAGATGATCTCGGCCGRTAAGGCTGRATATCTTGATGAYGCAAATATTATCTTTGGRYTAGARGTGAACGGCGATGCRCGYGCTTACCCTAAGCGYATCCTCGCTTGGCACGAAATGTTTGTCGACGATGTKGGTGGYRTRSCGGTAGCAGGCGTGTACTGCACACTTTGCGGGACCATGATCCTATAYAAGACGGTTCACAAAGGCGTYARCCACAAGTTGGGCACCAGCGGTTTTCTGTATCGCTCCAACAAACTMATGTATGACCAGGAGACACAATCACTCTGGAATACGATTTGGGGRAGRCCGGTGATAGGACCYCTCGCAGACAAGRACATCACACTCGAGCGTATGAGTGTGGTTACCACGACTTGGGGCGAGTGGCGCCGGCGRCATCCGAACTCGMAAGTMCTTTCACTRGATACCGGGYAYCRGCGTGAYTACGGCGAAGGTGTTGCCTACCARGMGTATTTYGCGACCGATGARCTCATGTTYSRGGTRCCAAAAYTGGATACGCGCCTGAAGAACAAGGATGAAGTTTTGGGYCTAATCTTTGCTCAACATCCTGAAAAACCGYTGGCCATTGCCGCAAGTTACCTYGCCAASAACRCCATTCACCAYGACCGTGTCGGCGATYTTCGGTTCGTGGTTCTYACCGACAAGTCGGGYGCCAATCGCGTCTACGAGGCAARGGRCGTTACCTTYRAGACATGGRATCKCGATCGAACYGTAATGGACGAGAAAGGCATTARCTGGAAYCTGGACGAGGCRCARCTGAAGGCSTCCRATGGYCGCGTYYTSCATCGTCTGCCGGCCCATCGTGCGTTCTGGTTTGGTTGGTACTCTGCCTATGATCATACTCGTCTCATACATTAGACAGGATTCTCCATTTTGCCAGTAATACGCATTGGACTTCACGGTCAATAGATTTTATTCTGAGAAATACGCCTGGGAATTACTTTTCGGGGCAATCTGAAACAGACTACTTTTTTGCTAAGTGCTCATTGAGAGAGATCAGCACCAT